>JAJFVM010000118.1 GCA_021371805.1 bacterium | reverse complement strand
ACATATAAAACATCGGCGTCTTTTTTATCAACCGGAATCACGGCTTTGCGATCCTTTGTTTTTTTTCTTAATTCCGGCTCGGATTCTTTTAGAATGCTGACAAAAACATCTTTAAACATATCAATATTTTCACCTTTCATTATTGCGGCATCAGCCAGTTCTTTTAAAATCTGATTTTCTCTGCCTGCAGCAATAAGCAATGATTTGGCAACTGAAAGAATGTGTATGGTATCTATGCTGAAAGGACAATAATACATGCACCGCCTGCATCCCGTACAGGAAATTGTCACCTGATATAGCTCATCCAAAAGAACATCGTCATCGACCTTCCTGCATTCATAAAGTTTTGGAATAACCCTGCCAATTGCCGAAGAATATTTTTTATAAAGTCTTCTTATTAATTCGGCTCTATATGCAGGTATATACTTGATATCCCTGGTTGTTTTGTACTGATGGCAGGCATCCCTGCAAATTGCACACCTTGCGCACATATCAAGATAATAAAGGAGCTGTTTGTTTACTTTTTCTTTCAGTACTTTTATTAATGCTTGTTGTTTTTCTGTGTCCAGCATTATTCACTCCTCACTAAATTTGCAAAAAAGGTACCAATTACATGGACCAGCTTGCTAAACGGAAAATAGATTATAAACAAATCCACCGATAAAACATGCCATGACAAAACCCATCTTGTCTGACTTGCCGCCAGTGTTTCCGGAAACGCAGGTTTTAAATGCAAAATACTTTGAAAATACGCCCTGTATTCTTCGGTATGAATATCTCCCAAAAATCTCATGTGATCTCCAAGGCCTATAATGGCAACAAGTAAAATCAGCAAGATAAAGTCTTCCGGAACAGAAATATCTTTATAGGGTGATGCAAACCGTCTGAACAAATAATAAATCAGGGCAAAAATCAATATTATGCCCATTGTCCCTCCACCAACTGCTCCGAGAAGGCTTAGTTTTTCCTGGCCTATTACATTTGATACAAAAGTAAATTCTCTTACAAGCCTGAAATGTCCGATTAAAACAACCAGCAAAGCCAGGTGAAACAAGATTGCAAATATCCACATCCACCTGTCAACTTCAATTGCCTGCGGAAAAATAAATGAATCTTTTAAAAGTTTAAAAAATCTTACAAAACCATTTTTGGGTTTGGGAAACATCCCCAGGTGAACCTGTAATTTAGGAGTTTTTACCCATATGACAATTTTATAAATCATACCTGCAAAAAATACGATAACGGCAACATAAACAAGTATCGCAACTATTAAAGAAAAAGGATCCATATTCATATCATTTTATCCTTTTAGATCTGCTTATTCTTATTAATTATGGTTTATTGCTATTATATTATTTAACCCTTTTAATATAAAATATTAAATCTTTTTCCACTTTTTCGGTTTTTATGACTTCGTTTCCCGTACTTTTTGCCCATGAAGGTATATCTGCAAGGCTTCCGGGATCGGTAGCTGTGGCTTTAATAATACCTCCAACCGGAACATTTTTAATATTCTGGCTTACCTTAACCATCGGCATGGGACATAACATTCCCTTTAAATTTAATTCAAGATCAACTTTAATATCTTCGGCCATTTCTGCCTCCTTTTATTACTTTCATTATATTATATATTTCTGATATAAATCTATTCGGGCTTTCTTAAAACTTAAATAAATAAGGTAATCTGAGACTCAAGCGCTTCTGCGATAAAGAATCCGACTCCTACACTTGGCTGTGCTTCCTCTATAAAATCTTCATCCCTGATTTCAAGTACATCCATACTCATGGAACAAGGATAAAACTTTATGCCTAAGTCAAGTGCCAATTGCCTGAATTCAACTAAAGACAGGACACCTTTGGCTGCCATCATTTTCCTGAACATCCATCTTCCCATTCCCCAGAAAGCAAATTTGCTTGGGGTTGCTTTCCTTATATCTCCCCCATACATAAACCCTAACATTTTACCAAACAATCCCTTGCCGGTGTTGACAGGTTTCTTTATGGCTCGTAGTCCCCAGAATGTAAAAAACATTGTTACATCCATATCGGAAGCAGCTGCTCCTGTCGCGATAATAAAAGCTGCCATCAGCTTATCCATATCTCCGCTGAAAACAACCATCGAAAGTTTTTTCTTTTTGTCTTCCATTTCATATCCCCTTTTTTAATAAATAAATTAATCCATCTTTCAATCTTCTATAGTTTTTAATTAAAGAAAACTTAAAAATGTTTCTTAATTCCGGTTTATAGATTTACCGGTAAATTTTATTTTCAAAATAATCAGGAAAAATATTTCAGTTTATATCTCGTTCAATAGCGTCACTTATGGTTTTATTTTTAGCTGAAAGTGAATTAATCAGAACTTCGCTTATAAGGTCATATGCCTCGATTATCTTAGGGTTTGATATGGAATAAAAGGAGTTATTCCCATGCCTTCTTACAACAACTATGCCCTTATCTTTAAGCAGCGACAAATGCTGGGAAATATTTGCCTGCGGGATACCTGTTTTTACTACTATTTCACCAACCGTTAGTTCTCCTTCACGAAGAGAATCAAGTATAGCCTGTCTTTTTGGATTTGAAATAGTCTTACACATTTCAGCGTGCAATAAATAAAAATCCTGATTCTGCATTTTTACCTCAATATTTAAATATATTAATATTTGAATATATTAATATATTATTTTTATTGTCGGAATTTGTCAATAAAAATTACCCAAATTGATTATTGTTAAAAAATACATAAT
>JAJFVM010000102.1 GCA_021371805.1 bacterium | reverse complement strand
ATTTTCAGGTTTATTTAAATTTTCCTTATGGAATTTATAATTATCAGGAAGATAAAAAAGAATATTGCTATTATTTATTTTTATTTTTCTTGTTTCAATAAACTGAGAGTAAAGAGGAATGCCCTTTTCCTTTGACCTTATAGACATGCAAATTTTTTCCCAGTTTGTTTTAATGTCGTTTATCAGATCATTGCTGCCGCTTTGACTAATTTCATCAGAATTTTTCAAGGATTCCTCTTTTGCCACCGGGATGTTTTCATTCTTCTGATTTTTCCGGCTGATCTGAGCATCGGGATAATCTTTTTTGCTATCGGATTCCGAATCCGGCTGCGGAATTTTTTCTTTTTTTATCGCTGCCATATCGATATTTTTTATCTTATCATTTGCATCAACCGAAAGTTTGCCAAGGTTTTTCTGTATCTCAAAAATTTTACTGCTTAAATCCCTTATTTCATTTTCAAAAACATTTAATTTTTCATCATAAATACCGGTATCAGCGGCTTCCTTATTTTTTATTTCATGATCGTGATAAGTCACTGCTTTTATCAAAGCAGATTTAAATAAAATCTTGCTACCTTCGGAAATTTTTATCTCCTTATATAAATCACTGAATAATTCAATAAAAAACTGCAGAGCATTATTTGTAACAAGTTTTGCCTGATCAGAATATTTTTCCTTGTATTCAGTGTTCATATTTATTATTTCAAAAGCAGATTCATAATTTTTTATAATAAATAATGTCTGCAGATGATTTAAAAATTCTTTAACAAAAACTCTTATATTCTGATAACTTTCCTGCAACCTGTGTTCAAAAAACAACAGCTCACTTACATTTCTTTCTATTAAGATGTTTGCCAGCTCGAACAATATTTCATAATCAACTGCTCCCAGGAGCGCTGCAACATCTTCGACCTTTATTTTATCCTCATCAAGTGAAGCTAATTTTTCAAGTATCACGTTTGCATCTCTCTGGCTTCCGCCTGAATATTTTGAAATAAGGTTCAAAGCTGCTGCGCTTATATCAATATTTTCTTTTGCAGCAATTATTTTTAATTTATTTGTTATGGAATCCGAACTGATTGGCTTAAAATTAAATCTCTGGCATCTGGATAGAATTGTCGGCAGAACCTTATCGGGCTCTGTTGTAGCTAAAATAAACATTACATGTTCGGGCGGTTCTTCCAATGTCTTAAGAAGCGTGTTAAACGCAGCATCGGTAAGCATGTGGACTTCATCAATTATGTATACTTTTTTCTTAAGATAATTAGGCAGGTAATTTACTCTCTCAACCAGCTCCCGGGTCGGCTCTACTTTTCTATTTGAAGCAGCATCTATCTCAATTACATCTACATTTGTTCCATTGGTTATGCTTATGCAATTTTCACAAACATTGCACGGTTCAATACTGTTTTTATCTTTTTCCCTGTTTTTACAGTTAACGGCTTTGGCAAGGATTCTGGCTGTAGAAGTTTTACCTGTACCTCTTGGACCGCAAAAAATATAGGCATGAGAAAGCCTGCCGGCTTTAATGGCATTTCTGAGAGTTTTTACGGTGTCATCCTGGCCTACAATCTCACTAAAATTCTGAGGCCTCCACTTTCTGTATATTGAAATATATCCCATATCTTTATTTGATTTAATTTTAGAAAATAAAATTCAATGACCATGCACCGGTCTTCGATTTATAACACCAAGTGCCCACCCTGCAGTTGGCTCCGGCCAGGCTTCCTTGTGGCACCCGAAGAAATTTACTTACCGCTGCTTCCTCTCGGACCTGACGGGGTTCGTAAGACTTCGCCGCACAAGACCCAACCTTCAACACTACTTTCAGGATAGCTTAACCTTACTGCAATAAACCTCAACTACCGGAATTCAGCCTCACTGTAGCGGATTGTGAGTTACAGGGCACCGCTAGCTCCCCACCTAGCACGGTCAATACTGATTATATAAAATAAAAAAAATTATACAAATAAAAACATATATAAAGTTGGAAAGTGTTGATAATTAAATTTAAACTAGTAGAATCTTCTAATTGTGAAGAACCGGGATTAACATGATAAGAGAAAAAATTAAACCGAGTATTTATAATATCAGTCTATCGACAATCGGCCATTTTGTTGTCGATCTGTATCCGGCTTTCATCATAGGAATAATTCCTTTAATTGCAGATAAATACAATTTATCCATATTCCAGGTATCGATAATGACAGCAATATCCCAGATATCAAACAGTATCACTCAGCCACTTTTCGGATATTTATCAGATAAGCATGGCTTAAAATACTATATGACTTACGGAATCCTTGTTGCAGCCATATTTTTATCACTGATAGCAACAGCCCCGAACTATTTTATTATTTTAATTTTATTGTTTCTTGGAAACTTAGGAGTTGCTGCATTTCATCCGCCAAGTGCGGCAATAGGTGCTGAGTATGGTGGGAAGAAAAAAGGGCTTGGGAATTCGGTAATATCTTTAGGCGGAAGCGCAGGATATTCTGTAGGCTCATTATTTTTTATTTCAATCATTGATAAAATCGGCATAAAATTTTCTCCTCTTGCAATGATACCGGGGATTATAATGGTAATTTTATTGCTTAAGATAAGTCCGACTAACAATAAAAAAAGAGATATTGACATAAATACTTCAAAAAAACCGGCTTATGGCAGGTTTAAATTCCATAAATTCAAAATCATCCATTTTTTTCTTGTCTGGATAGCCGCATTTTCAAGAGACGTTTTATGGACGGGTTTTCTTACATTCATGCCATTATATTTTACCCATCTGAAAATAAATATAATAAATATAAGCATAATTCTTCTTTTTTTCGGAATAACAGGCGGAATAGGTGGTGTATTTTCTTCTTACTTCGCAGATAAGATAAAGAGAAATATTTTAATTCAGATTGCTTATCTGGCAATTATCCCATCTACTTTTTTTATTTTCAGAACAAATACGGCTGTAAGCATATCTTTGTTTATTCTAACAGGATTTTTCCTGTTCTCAACTATGCCGATATGCATAAGTTTATCACATGAAATATTCCCGGGAAATTTAAGCCTGGCATCATCTCTTGTAATTGGTTTAAGTGCAGGTTGTGCAGGAATAGCAATAATGTTTTTAGGTAAACTTGCTGATAAAATCGGCATCGAAAAAACTATTTACATAATACTTATACTTCCATTTATCGCCATAATAGCAATGTTTTTCATGCCTTATGTTGAAAGAAAAAGAACACAAAGATAAAATTTTAAAATGTTCAATTTCTTTATGGCGGAGAGAGAGGGATTTGGTCTTTCGTCTCGCTTTTCAAGCTCGCTGCAGAGCCGCGGACTCCTTCATTTCATTCAGTCCGTCCTTTCAAATCCCTTTGTTTCAACATGCCACAGGCATTTTGAAACTCTTACACATAGTATTCTTTAAATCTTATATTTTATGGCGGAGAGAGAGGGATTTGAACCCTCGAGGCAGTTCAACACCACCTACTCGATTTCGAGTCGAGCGCTTTCGACCGCTCAGCCATCTCTCCTTATAGAAAAGAACAATCCCGGAATTCTAAGCTAAAAAAATAGCCTGCATTTCCGGTCAAATTTCTAAATTAAAATAATAGCAAATTTTATTATAATAATCTTTAATAAAAAAAAATAATGGTGTATAAAATTTATGGTTAATTATAAAATAAAAAATTTTAAATAGATCAGAAAGGAATTAAAGATGGATGCAAGAATCCGGAAGATGGCCTCAAATATCATCAATTATTCATGTGAAATCAAGAAAAAGGAAAAAGTCTTGATAGAATGCATCGGAACAAGCCCTTTTGATCTTGTTAAAGCACTTATCAGGGAAGTTTATAAGGCAAAGGGAATTCCTTTTGTCATTTTCGGAACAAACAGTATCACCAGAGAGATTTTAAAAAAATGCAATCCTGAACAATTAAAACTTATGGCAGATCAGGACTTATACAGGATGAAGGGAATGCAGGCTTATATCGGAATAAGGGCACATGATAATGTAAATGAGCTAAGTGATGTAAAGCCTGAAAATATGAAAATGTACTCTTCCCTTTACAGCTGGCCTGTTGCAGATTATAGAATAAAAAATACCAAATGGGTTGTGCTCCGGTGGCCGAATAGCTCAATGGCTCAGCTCGCAAATACAAGT
>JAJFVM010000093.1 GCA_021371805.1 bacterium | reverse complement strand
GATAAAAAACCCTATAATAGTAAAAATTATAATTCCGGCAATTCGTCCTACTAGGAGCTTGTCCGACATTTCATTGTTAAAACTCGCATAAAATCATAATTTTCCATATTATTTTAAAAACTGAAATTATTTTTTGAAATTATTGCATAAATTTCTTTATTTAGTGGTATTTTTGCCACTAAATAAACCTATATTATTTATTTATGTTGCCTGGAGCAGTAATTCTCTCTTTTTTGAGCAGCCTGCTTGATCTTTTATCGTATTTACTATTTTTTTAAAGTTTAAAACTGCACACACAAGGGAAAATTCACCACCTGCCTTTTCAAATCCCCTTAAGCTAAATCGCCTGAATCCTCCAGTCTTTATCTGGCCAACGACCGGTTCAACAATAACTTTTCGTTTTGCATATATTTCTTTTGAAGAGTCTTTTTTCATCTTCTCTGCCATAACTGCTAAAATTATTCCGCTCTCATCAGTATATATTGTCGCAGTACTGCCTTTACTTGCGCTGCATTTATTTTTAAAACTGCATCCGCCGCATACCATTTCTTCTGCTTTATACACTTTATTTTTCCCACTTAATTTTAGTTTTAATACAACGCCGGCAGGACAGATAAATATATCTTTAGAACTATCATATGAAAACTGGGATTTGCTTATTTTTTTATCTGTATCTTGTAAGTTATCTTTTTCTCCCTTGCCGGTTGCTATATAGCCATCTATTTTACTGCCTTCAAGTGCTAAGATATTATCTGATGAGCGGTATCCGCTATCGGCGCTTATCTTTTCCGGAGTCTTTTCTGTATTTTTTTCAATCTCATCTATTGCTTTTATTAGTTCATTTTTATCATTTGCATTTTGCGTTAGGTGCTGTCCCACTATTATCTGGTTTTTAGAGTCAACTGATATCTGGCCGTTGTAGCAATACTCAAAATTGCCTCTGCTCTTCATAATTTTAGCATCAGTGTCTGCATAGCTTATCTGCTTTTTAGAATCTATCTTTTTACCTGGATTTTCTTTTTGTTCCCTTTCTTCAAGCTCCTTTTTTATTTTTTTAATTTTTTCAAGCCTTTTTTCCTTAATCTTTAGATCATCTGGTATACTGTATCCATTACCATTATGATATATTTTGTCTTCGGCATCATCAGTATTTTCTGCCCTTTTTAAAAGTTCTTCAATCTCATGCTTTAGTTTATCTTCATTTGCATTTAAGTGGGAGTAGCTTGCTGCTTTATGTTTTGAAGTATTTGCATGAAATTTTGAACCGTCTATACCCACATGGCCTAAAGACACCATTCCCAGGCTTGCAGCTATTTTAACACTTGCCTTAAAGCATTCCACAAAGAATCCCCAGTTATCTTTTCTAAAATCAGAAAGTACTCTAAAGTTTGGACAGTTTCTGTGGGATATATACATAAAGGATAAATCTTTTTTGCATCTTTTCTCAATCTTTCTTGAGCTGAATACTCCCTGGCTGTAAGAATAAATAAGTATTGCAGTAATTAGCCTTGGGTGGTATGCATGCTGACCTATCATACTGAATTTTTTTTCAATCTCTTTAGTATCAATTGAGTTAAGTATGTCCTCATAAATAAAACAGTCATCATCTTTGTCAAGCAGATCAAACACATCTTCTGCCATTAGCTTTCTTTGATTGAATTCTGTGGGATCTTTTTTAAATGGAACGGGCATTTTTTGCTCCTGTAATAATTTATATAATTTTAATTATCATAGCATATTTGTTTAATTATTTATATGTATTTTTGAGTTTTTGCATTAACTATTTGCTGTTCTCGGACAAGCTCCTAGTAAGGTCGGAAACTCTATTACCTTTGCTCTGGGAACTATTATATCTCCAAAGCCGATGTCCATTTGTAATCTTTTTCTTGCCTGACCCAAAGTTGCTTCTATCTTAAGTCGTATTCCTTCATAATCAGTATCTTCTTTAATTCGCTCTGAGCTAATAGATAAAGGATCGAATTTAACCCCATCATCAAAATAAAGTTCGGCAATATTTCTAAAAATATATTCAATATCATCAAGGTTATTTTTTACTTGTTCTGCAAGAAAATCGACGTCTTTAGTAGGACGTGATATTGGCATCTTAAAACAGATCATTAGAAGTCCGCCTTTCAATACAAAATGCTCAGAGAATTTAGATATTGAAAGCCGATAGAGAAATCTCTCCTGAAAATACCTTAGTAGCAGAGCATCAAAATCAATACCTTCAGTTCTTGCTATGTTCATAAGTTTTGCTCTTATTGAAGCTGCTTTGTTTTTAACTTCTTTTTCCATCTCTACTCTATTTCTATATCATAGCGTTTATCCAGATTTCCATCAGTGCCTTAACTCTGCAGATTTTGGCATATTCAAGCAGTCTCTCCAGATTGCGGTCTTTAAGCTTAAGATATTCGGATAGCCCTTCCTTGGCTATGTCAATTCCCAGTTTATTGCGATACCTGAAACAATCACAAATAGTTTTCTCTCTGCAATAGATACTAATCTTATGATCCCCAATCTTTATTTTATCGATACCTGATTCGAATTGTTTCTTGGAAAAATAGTAAAATTCAACTGGTGGGTATTCAATTTTAGGCCGCCAGGACTTTCTATGAATTGCCATTGATATAATCGAAGGGTTAAAAGTTGTCAGTTCAAAGTAAGAAAGAGCTGAAAGCAGACAAATAACTCCTTCCGGAACAGCACAGGCAAGATCAATAAAGCTCTGGTTGGATATAACCGGTGTATCTGAGAGCCTGTAAAGTCCATTTTTTACTTTAATAATTAATCCATTATCCATGACGATTTTTATATCACGCGGATGAATACCACCGGCCAGAATATCTTTAGACCTGGCATATCCATTATGTGCCGTAAATACCTTTATAATCTTTTTATATTTTTTATCTATTATATTTTTTTTGGATATTTTCATAGGCATATTATAATAAATGCCGATGTTTTTATCCAGTGTTTCCAGAAAATAAAATCAAAATCAGCACTCCACCTGCATTAGTTTCTTAGATTGAAAACAGTAATTTTGTACCAGAGTTACCTAAAATTAAGATTTATATTATTTTTTTTGGTATAATCTTTAGCAAGCGATATAAACAAATATAAAAGGAAGAGAAATGAATAACAAATATAAAGCAGTGTTTCATATTGACTATACAGCAAGGATTGATTTAGGACTGGAGAATATCGAAAACTTGCTTGCCGACCTGGGAGAATCAAATGTAGAAGTAGAATTGGTAGCTAATTTTGAAGCTATAACTTTGTTGTCAAAAGCCTCAAATAAGTACGAAGCCAAAATTGCAAAGCTTACTGCAAAGGGTGTAATTTTCGCTGCTTGCGCCAATGCCATGCGTGCTCATAACTTGACAAAAAACGATATGTTAGAAGTAGCCATAGTTGTTCCTTCAGCTGTGGGGGAACTAATCAAAAAACAAGCTCATGGCTGGGCTTATATAAGGCCTTAGGGTTTGGGGGGATTAGATTTTACAACTGTATAATCTTTTCTTTTTTATCCATCAGAGCAATTACAATAAATTCATTGAAAAATAATATTATAAATACCCAAAGGAAGTTTTATCTGGGATCTGTTAATTATATAAATTATACAAAGGATTACATGTTTTAAGCAAATGCTTTCATTCCTTTCTTTTATAAACAAAAATCAATAAAATAGTCGGTTTTTTTCTGAAATAGTACTTGAACCTACTGTTATGACATCATAAATTATAGTTGATGTAGAGTTCCACGCACTTCAGTGCGTGGAACTCTGCCCTTGCGGGTTATTGGATTATTTAGAGACCTTTATTTTTCAATTTTAATTGAAACATCCCTTGGGAGCGCAACACTTGCTGCAACCTGCATTGATTTAAACATGCCGATTGGAACAGCACATCCGGAGCAACAACCTTTCAGGTTCTCTCGGATAATTTTATAAAATTCTCCATTGAAACCATCTTTAATTTCATTATATGCATTGAACTCTTTTAAAAGCTCCGCAATTTTTACAATATTTTCACATTCAGAAGTAACTTTTAAAGTTACGAACTGGTAATCTCTCACCTCTGCTTCAATATCTGCAGTAAATCCGCAAACTCCTGGTTCCACTTTTGCTTTTACCATAATATTTCCTTTTACGATTTTACAATTTCATATTTTTTTAAATTTTAGTAAAAATTAAATCAACACTGATTAACATTTTTGCCGATGCCAATATTTATTATCTTATTATACGAGAAATTCTATTATTAAATAATTCCTGTAACTTTGTTTTTGCATTTAGATTCATAATCTTATACTCCCTTTTTTGCTAGATTATAACTTTTTATTTATTGTTTTTTATCGCATCGCTTATAGTCTTCTGTTTTGAAAGCAGTATTTCCTGTAAAACTTCACTTATTAAGTTATAAGCCTCTATAATTTTTGGATTTGAGACAGAATAATAAATATTATTACCTTCATGGCGAGTTGAAGCCACACCATTTGATCTCATTTTTGCAAGGTGCTGAGAGATGTTTGCCTGTGACATTCCTGTCCTGTCCACCAACTCTGTAACCGTCATTTCCCCATTACTGATTATTTCAAGAATTGCCTGCCTGTTCGGATTTGAAATGGTCTTGCAGATATCTGCATGCAATCTATAAAAGTTATCTTTTTCCATAATGACCTCTTAATTAAAATAATAAACTGGATAATATAACTATATAATTATATTCTTATATTCATATAAAGTATAAATTTAATACCTTTTTGTCAAGAGATTTTTCCTAACTGATAGAAGAGGCTAATCGAATTACAAATTTTCTCTTGAAATCCATACGTCAAGAAGCCCAAGAAGTACAAATATTGGCGGGAAAAACTAATGCCATTCCCTTTAAGCTAAAACTCAAAGTAGAAATAGCCTTTATGCCCATATTTACATTAAAAATAAAAACAATTCCAAGAATAAAAAGAGTTATTATAAAAAATAAATATTTTTTAAGAATGGACATTGCACAGGCTGGCTCGCAAAAGTATACACACTTCGAACTATTTATTATGAAGAAATTATAGGTTTAATTTACTTTCCGCACCTTTTCTGTTAAAAATATTATCATTAAAATTTGTTACAATTTGTTACTTATTATCAACAAAAAGAGAACCTCTGATAAGAGAAGTAATTACTGCAACTATTGCAAGTAATCCTCCAATAATAAAAGTAAATTTCATAGCCCCGGTAAACACCTGATTATTTAAATCAATTCCACTTATTCCCTTCAATGTAAGAACTTTATTTAAATAATTCTGTCTGTAAGTAAAGAGAGTTCCTGATAATGCAACTCCAAAAACCATGCCTATGTTTCTCATAGTAGCAAGCATGGAAGAGGCTGTTCCTCTTCTATCGACTGGAACTGCTCCCATTATTGCGCTATTATTAGGAGTCTGAAACATTCCAATTCCAAGACCGATAATAGCTGCATATAAAATTATTAATATAATACCGGAACTTTCATTTAGGGTGCTTAACATAAACAGCCCGGTGGATATTAAAATCATTCCTGCTGAACTAATATAACGTGTATCAAAACGATCTGATAAATAGCCTGAAATGGGTGTAACTATCATTACTGCAAGCGGATTTGCTATTAAAATTAATCCTGCCTCTGAAGCTGGCATATTTCGAAGTTGAATAAGGTAAAATGGTACAATTAATGTGACTGTAAATTGTGCCATGAAATTTAATAATAAAGATAAATTACCCATGGAAAATAATCTGTTTTTAAATAGCGAAAAATCAAGCATAGGATGTTTGATTTTATTTTCAACAATAATAAACAAAACCATTAAAACAATACCAGCAAAAAAGCAACTTAAAAGAAGCGGGTTCTTAAATCCCCATTTATCTATCATGCTGACTGGAAATATAATTGCTGAAAGAGATAAAAATAATAATATAGCTCCTGCATAATCAAAAGTTTTAGTAATTTTAATTTCTTTTGCAGGAAGAGCTTTTAATGCCCAGATAAAAGCTGCTATCCCGATAGGTATATTAATATAAAAAATGCTTCTCCATCCAAAATAAGTAGTTAATAACCCTCCAAGCACAGGTCCGATTGATAAGGCTACTGATACAGAAATTGCTATTATTCCAAGAGATTTTCCTCTATTTTTTGGATGAGTATTAATTGTTATAATTGCAGGTCCCATTGACATAAGCATACCTGCACCTATTGCCTGAAAGGCTCTGAATATTATTAAAAGAATTATATTTGGAGATAATGCACAAAGTAATGAGCCGACAGTAAAAATAGCAAATCCGATTACATAAACTTTCTTATGCCCGTATAAATCACCTAATCTGCCAAACATTAATAACAAGCTGCTTATTACTATAAGATATGATAAAACTATCCACTCAACCGTTATAAGGCTTATATTAAAATAGCTGCTTATATTTGGAAGAGAAATATTAACGATGCTGCTATCAAGAGCGCTCATAAATGTACCAATTGAAACAACCACGATTATTTGCGCTATACTGCTTTTTTTTGGCTCATCATCAACTTTTATCTTTTCCATAGATTCATACTGTAATCCAGATTAATTTAACTTAATTTTTATCTAACAAAAAGAATCATTTTAATTTTTCATTTTTTATAAAAAATTTATAAAAAAATATTTATTCAGGAAGTATTTTTAAAACAAATTAATGACATTAATACGTTTATTTGCCAAATTTTATAATAAAATTATTTTATTTAAAATAGCTGTTCTATTAAGATAAATAAAAATAAAGCAATTAAAATTAAAAATTAAATTAAAAAAATAAAACAGATAATTCAATTAAAACAGGATAATAATATAATTAAAAAATTTAAATTTACTTTTTAAGAATAATTTGATTTATTTGATTTTTTAAAAGAATAAAAAGAATAATATTTGGGGTAATATCAGGACTTAATAAAAACTGGAAGAGTAAGCCTTTAAAAGAATTTACACAAAAAACTTGACGTGATCTAATTTTAAATCAAGTTGAAGAAATTTTTAAAAATATTAAGATACCTGAAGATAAATTAGAAGAGATTAGAAAACATCTACAAGTAACTACTGAAAGTAAAAAAGAATTCCAAAAAAATGAAGAAGATAGAATAAGAAAAGAATATGACTTAACTCAAAAGAAATTAGATGGAGCATTTTATGGTTACGCCACTATTATGTATATAGAAAATAAAACCGATAAGGCTTTAAGTTTTGGCATTGTCGACATCATGATTGATGATCATAGATGTGACAATTTCACTTCAATTATCGTGCCGGGTATGCATCGAATCGAGTTATGGAAAGATGGTTTTTCTGATGAGAAAGACACAGGTATTACACAAGCTGACAAGCTTGAGTTCAAACTTGACATTCAATTCCATAAGGATGATGCGTCAACTGAACCGTTTGAAGGTTATGAAGACACCAAACATTTACAGTGCCGTCTTGGTAAATGTCGAATCAAGATGTGTCAATGGCAGGTTTTATGTTGAATAAAGGCATACGTAGCTTTTTAAATTTTATGAAGAGATAAAAAAGCAAACAATGAAATCAGACATTTAAAATTAATATTAGAACCATAATTGCAAGCTCTGATGAGATTATTTTTATACCGGAACTGAATTTTTAAGATAATTACCCTACAGTGCTACTCACTATTTATTAACTACCATAATAATTAAAACTTTTACCAAAATTTGATGCTATTTGCAATCAAATAACTTAATTTGTTATAATAAAATACTAAAATTTATAATAAAAACTGAAGATAATTTATAAAATAAAATGTAATATTATAATAAATTAAATACAAATTAAAATGGGAATAAATAATTTTGATAAAGACAAAAAATTAATTAAACCCAATCTTAAAGAAGTCCCAGAAAATAAAGCAGTTGATTCCAATAAAACTTTGACAGCAAAAATTTTGGAGCTAAACGATAAACAGAAAAAGTCTGAAGAACTTTTTAAGAAAAATGTAAATGACTACAGGGCATTATTTGAAAATTCACTTGACGGTATATATAAAAGTACCGTAGATGGAAAATATATTGATGCTAATCCAGCATTGGTAAGAATGCTTGGATATGATAGCAAAGAAGAGCTGCTTTCTAAAAATATCCCTAACCAAATATATTTTTCTAAAAAATATAGGCCATCCCCAAAGAATAGAAATAAAATATTTGAAACACAACTTAAGAAAAAAGATGGAAATTTAATATGGGTAGAGATTAGCTCAAGAGTAATTTATGAAAAAGAAAAGCCCGCCTGCTATGAAGGAATTGTAAGAAATATAACAGAGCGTAAAAAATCAGAAGAAAAAATTATATACCTGTCTTTTCACGATATTCTTACAGGACTATATAACAGAGCTTATTTTGAAGAAGAAATAAAAAGATTAAATACGCAAAGGCAGCTTCCCTTAAGTTTTATAATTGCTGATATAAATAACCTAAAGGTTGTAAATGATGCCTTTGGTCATCTGGAAGGCGACAAGCTAATTGTAAAAGTAGCTGAAATGCTGAAAGCATTTTGCAGAAATGAAGATGCTGTTTCAAGATGGGGAGGCGATGAGTTTACAGTTCTACTTCCCAAAACCAGTAAAGAGGATGCAGAAGAAATTGCAAATAGAATAAAAAATGTAACTGTTTCAACAAGTAAACAGGAAATACCGCTAAGTATATCCATAGGACATGCAACAAAAGAAAAAATGGACCAGGATTTTCAAAATGTGATAAAAGAAGCAGAAGATAATATGTACAGGCATAAGTTAATTGAAAGAAAAAGTATTTATAGCTCAATAACATCATCGCTTGAAAGAACACTATATGAAAAAAGCCTGGAAACCAGAGATCATGCAGAACGTCTAAAAAAACTCTCGCAAGCAATAGGTAAAGCAATAGGCCTCCCTGATAATATAATGGATGAACTTTCTCTGCTTTCTGCACTTCATGATATTGGTAAAATTGCAATATCTGAAGAAATAATTACAAATGGAAGAAAGTTAACAGAAAATGAATGGGCTATTATTAAAAAACATCCGGAGATTGGTTATAATATTTGCGAGTCTAATCCACAACTTGTTCATATTGCTGAAGGTGTCCTGGGACATCATGAGTGGTGGGATGGAAAAGGTTACCCACAAGGCTTAAGGGGTGAAAATATTCCTGTTATATCCCGTATCATATCAATAGCCGATGCTTATGATGTTATGATAAGGGGCAGAACTTATAAAAAAGCAGTTACACAAAAAGAAGCTATAAAGGAACTTAAAAGATGCTCTGGCACACAGTTTGACCCTAAACTGGTAGATATTTTTATTAATGTTGTTTTAAAGAGAAAATAAGTTTTATCAAATTTTATTTATTTAATCTTTCTTTAAAAAACATACAGTATTCTTCCAAAGCAGTTTTACTATTATTTATATCTGAACTATTAACAAACAGCTTGAAAATATATTCTTTGCGATATAATTCCGATTTCATAAAGTGCCTAATTTTTCCAGTGATAGAGTTCCTATTTCGGAGCTAATAGGAGCTATTGGAAGATTTTGCTTTTATTTTCAAAACCATAAATAAATTCTTAAAGTAGAGTTAAAAATCTGTTAAAAGCAAACGAAGTTCAAACCAGGATTGCCAATAAAGATAAGATTATTTTTATACCAGAACTGAGATTTTGATGATATTTACCCTACCATTGCTGATGCAATATGCGACAGGATTATAAATAACTCTTACAGGATAGAATTAAACGGTGGATCAGTGAGAATGAAATTTAAATTAGATTGATTGTTACTTTGAATTTATATATATTAAAAGGGTAGAGAATTTGGGAAATAATAAGTGTCCGTTAAAAAACGGAATGCCTGTCCACTAAGAACTGGAATTGGTGTCCTAATTCACCGGAATAAACAATTATTTTTTTTATTAAAAAAATGAAGCCAGATTTAAGAAAAAAAGCTTTTATCTTATCAGTTTTTACAGTTTGCTATAATATATTTGAGGGCATTTTCTCAATTATAGCTGGTGCGTTTTCTAATAGCATTTCTCTTACAGGATTTGGAATTGATAGCTTTATAGAATCAATCTCTGGTGCTGTTATGATCTGGAGATTTAAAAAGCTTGATAAAACCAGTATAAGGGAAGAAGAAAGAATTGAAAGAACTGCCCAGAGACTTGTAGCCATCTCATTTTTTATATTATCAATCTATATCCTCTATGAATCTATAACCAGACTGTATTTTAAGGAAATAACAGAGCCAAGTATTCCAGGTCTTATTATAATTATAATGTCTGTTATTATCATGCCTATCTTATTTTACTTAAAATACAGAACCGGAAAATTGCTTGGCAGTAAAAGCCTGGTTGCTGATTCAAAAGAGACCCTTGCATGCCTATTCTTATCAGTAGCAGTTTTATTGGGTATATTGCTAAACTTTTTATATGGTTTCTGGCAGGCAGATCCAATTGCAGCCATTGTAATAGCTGTATATCTTATTATGGAAGGTGTCAGAACATTAAGAGAATAAATATTTCTTTTAAAAAATATAAGGAATTTTTTTGTGATACAGTTCCGATTTCATAAAGAGCCTTATTTTATGTGCAATAGAGTTCCTATTTCAGGCATATAAGGAATCATTAACATAATATCCATTAATTATATAACTATGACATACATACCGAAATGGCTGGGGAGGGAGGATTCGAACCTCCGCAATGACGGGACCAAAACCCGTTGCCT
>JAJFVM010000092.1 GCA_021371805.1 bacterium | reverse complement strand
GTTGAAGATACAGCAGCCAGAGAACCGGTTAAGGTCCAATTCACAAAACAGCAGTAAAATTTTTAACAGCAGGATATTGTCAGTATGGTCGGTGAAAAAAATAAATGTATCAGCAAATTGCTGCCAATAAAGTAAAATCGGCATTTACTATTATTTTTTTTATATTATTTATAGGCGTAATAGGCTATTTGATAGGGTTTGTTTTTGATTATAGATATGGTGAGGGAAATTTTTTTTCAATAGTCATATTGATTGTTGCTTTTCTGATTGCACTTGCAGCCAGTTTTACAAGTTATTATTACAGTGACAAGATAGTGCTTCAGATGTCTAATGCGCACCCTATTGAAAGAGAATCTGATCTAAGGGTGAATTATGTGGTTGAAGGGCTTTCCATTGCGGCGGGAATTCCGGTACCCAGGACATATATAATTGAAGATAAGGCAATGAATGCATTTGCAACAGGAAGAAACCCGAAAAGCGGAGTATTGGTTTTAACCCGTGGGATAATTGATAATTTAAATGACGAGGAATTAAAGGGAGTAATATCCCATGAAATTTCACATATAAAAAATTATGATATTTTACTTGGGACAGTTATAGTTATTTTTGTCGGTGTGCTTTCCATAGCAAGCAATATTATGTTAAGAAGCTTTTTTTTCGGCGGAGGAAGAAGAAGATCAAATGACCGCAGCGGGGGAGGAGGGTTATTTGGTATCGTATTGCTGGTTATCGGACTTGTATTAATTATACTGTCGCCGATAATAGGAACTATGATCAGAATGGCAATTAGCAGGAACAGAGAGTTTTTAGCTGACAGCAGTGGTGCTCTGATTTCCAGATATCCGGCCGGTCTTTCTAATGCACTCAGGAAAATAAGTGCAAACAGTGCCGTTGAAAGTGCAAACAGTGCGACATCTCATTTATTTATTGCTGATCCTTTAACCAAAAAAAATAAACCATTACTGGCAAATTTATTCAGTACGCATCCGCCGATTGAAGAGAGAATTAGAAGGCTTGACGAAATGTCTCTTGGAATAGGAATAAAAAATTAGGAGGAATTAAAAAATGGAAAAAGGAACTTTAAAATTAAAAACAGGCCTTGCCGAAATGCTTAAAGGCGGAGTCATAATGGACGTTACGACAGTTGAGCAGGCAAAAATTGCCGAAGAAGCGGGAGCAGTTTCGGTTATGGCACTGGAAAGGATTCCTGCAGACATAAGAGCTGCCGGAGGTGTTGCAAGAATGACTGATCCTGAAATAATACTAAAAATTATGGATGCCGTTACAATTCCGGTTATGGCAAAATGCAGAATAGGTCATTTTGCTGAAGCTCAGATTCTTGAATCATTGGGTATAGATTATATAGATGAGAGTGAAGTGCTGACCCCTGCCGATGAAAAATATCATGTTAATAAATGGAATTTCAAAGTTCCGTTTGTATGCGGAGCAACAAATTTAGGAGAATCTCTAAGGCGGATCGGTGAAGGCGCAGCAATGATAAGAACAAAAGGCGAGGCAGGAACCGGAAATGTGGTTGAAGCGGTAAGGCACATGAGAACCATAAGGGATGAAATAAAAAAAATAGCCGTATTGCCAAAAGAAGAACTTATGTCGGAAGCAAAAGAAATGGGCGCTCCTTATGAACTTATTGTGTTTGTTCATGATAACGGAAAACTGCCGGTTGTTAATTTTTCAGCAGGCGGTATTTCTACTCCGGCTGACGCATCATTAATAATGCAGCTTGGTGCAGACGGACTATTTGTCGGTTCAGGTATATTTAAGTCAGAAAATCCATTGAGGATGGCTAAAGCTATAGTTGAAGCTACAACTCATTATAAAGATCCGGAAATACTGGCTAAGGTATCAAAGGGACTCGGGAATGCTATGAACGGCATAGAACTTTCAAAAATACCCAAGGAAGAATTACTGTCTGTCAGAGGGTGGTAATAGAACTTGAATAAAAGTAATATAAATGTTGGTGTTTTAGCACTGCAGGGTGCCTTCAGAGAGCATATTAATTCAATTAAAATGTGCGGAGCCAAAGCTATTGAAATAAGGTTTCCCGATCAGCTTGAAGAAGTAGACGGTTTAATTATTCCGGGTGGAGAAAGCACAACAATCGGTAAGTTAATAAATAAATACAATTTTAAACCCTATCTTGATGAATTTTACAGTTCAGGAAAAGCAATTTACGGGACATGTGCAGGTCTTATTCTGGTTGCCAAAAAAGTTCTTAATGAAGATATCGGATTGGGTTATATAGATATTGAAGCGCAAAGAAATTCATACGGCAGACAGATTGACAGTTTTGAAGAGTACGTGACACTTGGATTTGACGGAAAGGAAAAATTCAAGGCAATTTTTATCAGAGCCCCGAGGATATTAAAGATTGGTCCCACTGTTGATATATTGTCTAAAATTAATGATAATATAATTTTAGCAAGGCAGAATAATGTTCTGGTCAGTACCTTTCATCCTGAACTGCAGGAGGATACAAGAATTCATGAATATTTTTTAAAGATGATAGGAAAAAGTATAAAAAGGGAGAATTAATATGTCCGGTCATTCAAAGTGGCATTCGATAAAGCACAAGAAAGCAAAAGAAGACGCAAAAAGAGGTAATATTTTTGGAAAACTTTCAAGGATGATTTCGGTTGCAGCCAGAGAGGGCGGAAGCGGTGATCCCGGCAATAATAACGCACTTGCCAATGCCATAGCAAAGGCAAAGGAATACAATCTTCCCCAGGATAATATAGAAAGGGCTATTAAAAAAGGTACCGGTGAAATGGCAGGTGTCAAATTCGAACATATGACTTATGAGGGATACGGACCCGGCGGGATTGCAATAATGGTTGACATAACTACCGAGAATAAAAACAGGACTGCCGCAGACATAAGAAGTATATTTTCAAGAAGTAACGGAAGCCTTGGAGAATCCGGCTGTGTTGCATGGATGTTTGAAAGGAAGGGCATCATTACGGTAAGCAAGGAATCAGTGAAAGATTATGATGATTTTATGCTTAAATCCATTGACAGCGGTGCCGAAGACATAGAAGAAACCGATGAATCGTATGAAATTAAAGTTGAACCTGCGCAATTAAATGAAGTAAAGAATAATTTAATAAAAAATACAATAAATGTTAAATTTACGGATATATTATTAATTCCAAAATCAACAGTTAAATTATCGAAAAACGAAACAGAAAAAGCTTTAAAGATAATAAATGCTCTTGACGATTACGATGATGTTGAAAATGTTTATACCAATCTGGATATTGAAGATGAAATGCTTGAAGAAATCGAGTCATAAATCTTTTTTTAAAACAAATGTCGGATGATACTAAAAGAATATTGGGAATAGACCCCGGACTGCAGACAACCGGAGTGAGCGTGATTGAAATTTCAAGCTCGAAAGTATATAAAACCTTATATTGCGGGTGTATTGAAACTGCCAAAGGAAAAAAACTGGAACAAAGACTGGTAGAAATATATTCTTCCGTAAATGAAATAATTTCAGGATATAACCCGTACTGTCTTGCAATAGAAGAGATTTTTTTCAGTTCAAATGCTAAAACTGCAATTAATGTCGGACAGGCGAGAGGAGTAGTATTGCTTTCCGCATGTATTAATAATATCAAGGTTTTTGAGTATACTCCACTGGAGGTTAAGCAGGCTATAGTGGGTTACGGCAGAGCTACAAAAGATCAGATTAAATACATGGTAAAGATATTGCTTAAGATAACCGAGCCTCAGTTTCCAAAAAAAGATGATGCATGGGACAGCCTGGCTATAGCGATATGTCATGCCAACAGCAGCAGGTTTTATGAAAATATTAAAAAAAATATGTGACAGCTGCCGCATCAATTTGACTGAGCAGTCTGATTAAATATAAAAAGTATTTCAGATAAATAAATTTATGATTTCAAAATTAAGCGGTAAACTGGTATCTAAAAATCTGTCAAAAATAATTCTTGACGTATCAGGAATAGGTTTTGAAATTCTCATTTCTTCCAGAACATTTGAGAAACTTCCGGAACCCGGTAAAGATTTTTCAATAGATACATATATGCATGTAAGAGAAGATGAGATGCTGCTTGTAGGTTTTTTAAGCCAGAAAGAAAAAGAATTGTTTTTAAAAATCATAAGTGTTTCCGGTGTATCGATAAAAATAGCCCTTGGCGTTTTTTCGATGTACGATGCTGAAGAATTAAGTAAAATAATTGTAAACGGCCAGTCGGAACTTCTTAAGAGAGCTCCTGGCATCGGATCTAAGTTAAGTGATAGAATTATATTGGAGTTAAAAGGTAAAGTCAGTGAAGAATTTATTTATTCAGGAGAAATGATTACAGGGAGCTCAAAGGTTTTTGAAGTAAAGGAAGCTTTGAGAGCTTTGGGTTATTCAAGCAGTGAAATCCAAAAAACACTTGCAAAGATTGACAGAAAAATTATTGATGAACAAAATATCGAGGAAATTTTAAGAGCTGCCTTGAAGGAGGTATGAGATTATCAGCAAAAACGGTAAAGATGATAAAAAAAACATTGAAAATGAAAGCGAATTGGACGTTAAGCTGAAAGTTGAAGATATAGAACTTGATAAAAGCTTAAGGCCAAGATATATCTCGGAATTTATCGGGCAGTCAAAAATTCTTGAAAATCTTACCATATTTATAGATTCGGCAAGAAAGAGAAATGAACCCCTTGACCATGTGCTGCTGTCAGGCCCCCCGGGGCTGGGAAAGACTTGTCTTGCTGAGATAATTGCAAACGAAGTTGGTGTAAGTTTTAAAATAACATCCGGGCCCGCTATTGAAAGAACCGGCGATCTTGCAGCAATTTTAACCAACCTGGAAAAATTCGATGTATTATTTATCGATGAAATTCACCGGCTTAACAGAACTGTTGAAGAAATTTTGTATCCGGCAATGGAAGATTATAAGCTGGATATAATTATCGGTAAAGGACCGTCGGCAAAATCAATAAGAATAGATATAGCTCCCTTTACAATAATAGGGGCTACAACAAGAACAGGCCTTCTTGCGTCTCCGTTGCGGGACAGATTCGGAGTAAATTTAAGACTTGATTATTATGAAACAGAAGATCTGGTAAAGATAATACTGCGCTCTGCCAGAATTTTAGGTATAGAAATAACACAGGATGGTGCCCAGTCAATTGCAAAAAGAGCAAGAGGAACACCAAGGATTGCAAACAGGTTATTAAAAAGAGTAAGAGATCATGCCATTGCCGGCGGAAACGGTAAAATAGGACTTTCGATAGCGGAGACGGCTTTAACAAAGATGGATATAGATTTGCTTGGGCTTGATGTCATTGACAAGAAAATTCTTGATACTATTGTAAACAAATTCAGCGGCGGACCTGTCGGTGTGGGAACAATTGCTATCTCAATAGGTGAGGAAGTAAACACTATTGAAGACGTTTATGAGCCATATCTTGTACAGATAGGATTCATAAAGAGGACTTCAAAGGGAAGAGTTGCAACAGAACTGGCATATAAACATATGGGAGTTAAAAAATCTGCCCAAGTCCAAAATCTTTTTTAATCTTATCCTATGGAATTAAACTTATTTGATTACAAGCTACCTGAAAACCTGATTGCTCAAGCTCCTCTTATTGAACGCGATAAAGCCAAACTGCTTATTCTTGATAAAATTACAGGAGAAATCACTCACGATATTTTTTTCAATGTCGTTAATTATCTGAACAGCAATGACGTAATTGTAATTAATGAATCAAAAGTAATTAATGCAAGAATTTTTGGTAAAAAGGAAATAACCGGAGCAAAAATCGAATGTTTTGTACTGGAAAAAAAGAAAAATAATGAATTTACTGTTCTTCTCAGGCCTTCAAAAAAGTTAAAAACTTATGATAAAGTATTTATAGACGATAAAGATAAGATTTATTTTGAAGTTAATAAAAAACTTGGAGAAGGAAAAGCATTAATAAGTTTTAATGCCATGCCTGATAAAATACTTGAGAAATATGGTGAAGTTCCTCTTCCGCCTTATATAAAAAACAGAGATTTCGATAATGCTTATTATCAAACGGTTTATGCAAGAAAAGAAGGATCAACTGCGGCTCCTACGGCAGGACTTCATTTTACAAATGAACTTATGGAAAAACTTAAGCAAAGGGGAGTTGGTTTTGCCAGGGTAAATCTGGAGATAAGCCTTGATACCTTTAAACCTATTACTGAGGAAAATATCTTAGAACACAAAATACATAGTGAAAAATACAGCCTGACAGAAGGAAATGTAAAAAAAATATTAAAAGCTAAAAATTCCGGCGGAAGGGTAATATCTGTCGGAACAACCACCACAAGGGTTCTTGAAACAATCATGTCAAGGTATGGTGAGCTGAGAAACAGCACAGGAAGAACAAGCCTTTATATTTATCCTGGATATAAATTTAAGATTGTCGATGTTCTTATAACCAATTTTCATCTTCCGAAATCAACATTAATTGTAATGGTAAGTGCTTTTGCCGGAAGAAAAAATATTCTGAGAGCATATAAAACTGCAATTGAAAATAATTACAGATTCTTCAGCTTCGGGGACTGTATGTTGATAAAATAACCAATGTTATCTTTTTAAAGGAAATTTTGTTATTTCAGAAATTGAGAAAGCCATGAATTTTTTTGAAGTTTTGAAAAAAGACAGCAATTCAAAAGCAAGGCTGGGAAAAATAACAACCTCCAGAAATACCATATTTACACCAGTTTTTATGCCTGTGGGAACAAAGGCAACCGTCAAAGCTGTTCTGAATGAACAGTTGGAGGAAATGGGCTGCGATATAATACTTGCAAATCTTTACCATTTATATCTTTCACCAGGAATCGATCTTATAAGGAAAGCAGGAGGCCTTCATAAATTTTCGAATTGGTCCGGAAGTATATTAACTGACAGCGGAGGTTTTCAGGTTTTCAGTTTGAGCGGTATAAGAAAGGTAAA
>JAJFVM010000081.1 GCA_021371805.1 bacterium | reverse complement strand
TATGACTATAAAACCAATTTCAATCCTTTTAAGATAAATTGAGGTTTTTAAAGCGTCACAATATCTTCTTCTGTCTTGATCGTAGTAATCATGAAGAGCAAAAAATCTTTTTGCGCCAGGTTCTCTTTTGGTTAATTATGCAATCCTGGATTCCTTCCTCATATGTTTTCCGCTTTTGTCCCGATCATTTACTGGCCCCCATTCAATACTTAATTATTTCTCCTGGGACTGTCTCCTAAACTTTCAAAAACCTACAACACCGGCGGCGGAGGAGCAAGCGGCAGATGGTAGAAATGTGCAGACTGTATTGTAAAGATTAAATACACTTTGCTATATATTATTATCCTCCTGGATAGATTCACGCAGAAAATTCTTTTTTTTAAAATATAAAAATATATTCTTATCCCAGGGCAGCAAACCAGTAATGAAAAACTAAATGTATTTTCCAAAATTATCACTTGCTTTCAATAAATATATTGAATTTTTCAATAAAATATTCTAAGCTTCTTAAAGCTTTGGGTATTTTCTGATATCGATTATTATTAAATTATTAAATCTGTTTTAAAAAATTTTAGGCAGATCTAAAAAAATAACAGGCTGCCATCCGAAGTAATATTTAATTTTTTTATAAAAAATTTTAAATTATTTTTATTTAGTTCTTTTTATTAATATTATAATGTTACAGGGATTAGGAGAAAACTGTGTCCAATTTAGTATTTCTGAGGATTGTACCATTTATAGGTGCTCTTGTTGCTCTGATTCTTGCAATTATTTTCATAAAAATTGTTAACAAGAAAGATCGTGGAAATAAAAGAATGCAGGAAATATCCGACGCTATCTATGTCGGAAGCAGGGCTTATCTTAACCAGCAGGCAAAAATAATGATTATATTTTTTGTAGTCATTGAAATTCTTTTGTTTATAATGGTTCAGTTTGGTTTTCTTCAATATGCTTCACTTCTTGCGTTTGCTACTGGTGGAGGTTTCAGTCTGCTTATAGGTTATGTCGCGATGTGGATTTCAACAAGGACAAACTCAAGAGTTACTCAGGCTGCCAAGGAGAAGGGTCTTGGTGAGGCAATGAATATTGCATTTACTGCTGCAGCAGCATCCGGCTTGATTCTCGGAGTAGTAGCGCTTTTTGATACTGGATTCTGGTTCAATGCTTTGTTCTGGTGGTATGGAAAGTATACGACTGATTTGATTACGAATCTGGATTATGTAGTAAATATACTGGTAACATTTACAATAGGAGCAAGCTTTGCGGCCTTTTTTATGAGAACAGGCGGAGGAATATTTACCAAAGCTGCCGATATGGGTGCTGATTATGTCGGAAAGGTTGAATCAGGATTGAGAGAAGATGACTATAGAAACCCTGCAACAATCGCAGATAACGTAGGAGACAATGTCGGAGATGTGGGAGGAATGAATGCAGACTCTCTTGAATCATGGGTGGGGGCAATAATTGCAACTGAATTCCTTGGCTTTTTAGCATTTAAGAGTTCACCATTGATTGTCAACAGTATTCTGCTTCCGATGCTCATTTCAACAGCGGGAGTATTTGCTTCAATAGTAGCGATGTTCATTATAAGAGGAGTTGTTTTAAGATATAAACATAATGCTACGGTAAGCGTACTTACAACAACTACTATGTCAGGATTATTAATTACAACTGTCCTAGTTGTTCTGTTTTCATACTTTATTATCCGGTTTGTTATGGGTTCAGGGTACATGTATATATTTTATTCTTCAATCGGAGGACTTCTTGCAGGATTTCTTATTGGTGTATTTACGCTGATATATACGGATGCGAAATATAGACCTACGCGAAGCATATCGGAAAGTGCAAAAAGCGGACCTGCAACACTTGTTGTTAGCGGACTGTCATTTGGAATGGAAAGCACAGTTTTACCTGCACTTACGGTCGTTGCATCAATGTTATTCAGTTTTTATATTTCCGGAGGGTCTTCAAATCTTCAGATGGGGCTTTACGGAGTGTCTATTGCTGCTGTTGCCATGCTTTCGGTTTCTCCATATGTAATAGCGATTGATGTTTATGGTCCTATTGCGGACAATGCAGGTGGAATTGCGGAGATGGCTGAACTCGGACCTGAAGTTAGAAAAACAACCGACAAGTTGGATGCAGTTGGAAATACAACAGCTGCTATCGGAAAAGGAATCCTGATAGGAAGTGCTGCAATTACTGCAATAGCTCTCGGGCAGGCATATTTTTCAAAAATCGGTCTATTAACAGAGAATATGGGGATAAGCGTTATTATAGACTTTATGAGAGACCCTAAGATACTTTCCGGATTGTTTATAGGCGTAATACTTCCTTTCCTTTTTACCTCTCTTCTTATCGGTTCTGTCGGCAGGGCTGCAGATAAAGTTGTAATAGAGGCAAGAAAACAAATTAAAGATGTTTTATCCGGCAAGTCAAAAGGAGATCCGAGAGCTTTTATTACAATAGTAACGAAAGCTGCTCAGCGCGGCATAATAATTCCCGGTATCCTTGTATTTGCAGTACCCGTAGTCGTAGGCATACTGCTCGGTCCTGGTGGAGTTGCTGCGCTCATAACAGGGACTCTTCTTTCAGGATTTGCCATGGCAATATTTATGTCTAATGCAGGCGGCGCATTGGATAATGCCAAAAAGAAGATCGAGGAAGAAGGCGGAAGTGGCACTCCGGAACATGCCGCATCAGTGGTTGGCGATACTGTCGGAGATCCTTTAAAAGATACCGCAGGACCTTCCATGAATATACTGATTAAGCTTATAAGCGTTGTGTCAATTGAAACGGCAGTTCTTGTTGTAACAATGTATGGAAATTTATTTCATTAAATTCTGTTTTTAAATTTTATAATAGAAGAGGGAAATTATTAAAAACCAAAATTAATATAATTTCCCCCTTCTATCCAGCATGTTTTATACTTTTTTTATTATGTAATATAAAGACATGCCTCATTTGCTGCGGAAGGTATCCTATGGTCATGCTGTTTGGTTTTTGAATATCCCCTGAATCAGTTGACTGCAGGCCGGCAATGATTTTGAGCAGTGTTGTTTTGCCGGCACCATTATTACCGACAAGGCCGATCCTGTCTTTTGGTTTTATTAAAAATGAAACATTATTAAGCAATATGCGCTGACCGAAACTTAAGCTTATATTATTAACTGATATCATAATTTCTTTCGAATGGTTAAATAGTTAAGTAAATATTTTGCAGAGATATATTGGCCTTCCTGCATTTATATCGATTACTGGTTTAACTCAGGATAAGGATAACGGAAATGCCCGCTTGCTTTTAATGTGGAAAGGCCGTCGACTTCACTAACTTTACCAAGATCTTTTGTTATCATTATAACCAGGGGTATCCCTTTATCGTTTTTATGGGTTGAGATCATCCCTGCAACATCCTTGCCGGGATTTTCAGGATCTATCTGAAAATATACTATATCTCCGGGCTGCCATTGCAGCAGGTTTGCCGGATCGTCAGGATTAAAATCTATGGGCAATTCAAGTGCATTTCTCTGGAAAAATTTTTGCTGGAAGTAAACTACTCTGAAATCACTTTTTTTATCTAAATTCTTGCTTCCTTTTTGATCCATGGGATATGCTTCAATATGTTCGCTCATATCTTTATATACCAGTTCCATTAAATCATACCCGCAGTCTCTAAGGACAACCGAAACAACATCAGTCGATATCCAGTTTTGTCCATCAGGATAACCTGTTTCCGGGTAAGCCTGATATGCATATATTATATCTTCTTCGGGAAGCTTCATTAATCTTAGAACGATTTTTTTCTGAGCATCACTTAACTCAAAGGCGTTTTCATCTCCCGTAAGTGTGGTTTCGGTTGCCCCGTTTTTGTTTGTTATATCTGTTGAATCACCTGTTCCGCTATCTGTTGCAGATGTAGAATTCTGGTCGCCGTTATTGCTTTCTAATGCATTTGTTTCTTCAATATTAACCGAAACCGTTTCTTTGCCCACGGTTATTTCAGAAATAGGTAAACTTATCTGAGATTTAAATAAATTCTTTGGAAGTTCGATTTTTATTTCCTTGTAAAAAGTTTTAAGATTCCAGAATTGCAGAGCTGAAATAGCGACAATGAAAATTATTATAAGGTTGTATCTAATCTTTTTTCGGCTCTGAATATTTCTTGTTTTGGCTTTCATGAACAATTATATTAGCTTAAAATCAAAATTAAATAAAGTTAACTTTAGCTTTGACTTTTAAAAGTAATGCTGTTATATATTTAATTTATCGTAGTTTCAAATATAGAGATTTAAGTTACTATTTAAGAGGTATTTTTTATGTTCTTTTCCGTAATTCTGATTGGAGTTCTTTCAAATTTTTTCCCTATTGATACGGATGACTGGATCAGGTCGGTAAAAGAGGTTGTT
Source organism: bacterium (assembly GCA_021371805.1). Classification (GTDB taxonomy): domain Bacteria; phylum Actinomycetota; class Humimicrobiia; order Humimicrobiales; family Humimicrobiaceae; genus JAMDDL01. The sequence goes on along the minus strand of JAJFVM010000081.1, from coordinate 245 downwards.
CCAAATAAAATATTGGATCTGAATTTAAAAGTTTTTAATCTTGGGAAAAATTTTAAAAACAATTTTAAGGGGGTAAAATGCCTGTAAAACAATTAACAGTTTTTTTGGAAAATAAAATGGGAAGACTTGCAGAAGTCGCAAGGATATTAAGGCAGGAAAGTATTAACCTCCAGGGATTTTCTACAACGGAAGCAAGAGATTACGGGGTACTGAGAATTGTTGTATCTGATGCCGAAAAAGCAAGA
>JAJFVM010000076.1 GCA_021371805.1 bacterium | reverse complement strand
AGATCTTGAAAATCTGACAAACAGTCTGCTTCTTCTTTCAAAAGTTGAAAACAAGATTATTGAAATAAAAAAGGATGAAATATATCCCGTTGAAATCATAAATGAAATGATTGAAACCTATGATAACCAGCTGGCAATCAGCAAGTTGAAGATGATAAAGAAAATTAATATAAAAGATGATTTTAAATTAAAAAGCGATAAATATCTGCTGCAAACCATACTTTCAAATCTTATAAACAATGCTATTAAATATTCGATGACTGATTCTGATATTGAAATCTCTCTTTCAAACGAAAATACCGGTAATATTGAATACCTGGTTTTTTCTGTTTCAAATAAAGGTCTTGAAATTTCAAAAGAAGAAAAGGAAAAAATTTTTAAGATGTTTTACAGAGGAAACAAAGCAGAATTTTATAATATTGAGGGTTACGGGCTTGGCCTTGCCATATCACAGAAAATTGCACATTATCTCAATGCCAGACTTGATTTCAGATCTGAAGGTAAATTAAATACGTTTATCCTGAGAATGAATTTAACAAAGGTTTCCCGGTAAAATAAACTATCAGGCTATAAATTCTTTTATAAAAAAAAATAATATAAAGACCCGGCTGTAAACTCATTTATAAAAATGTCAATTTGTTTGAATTTTATTTTGATTTTAAATTATTTTTATTTTAAACCGTTCTTTTCTTTATCCCGGTTACTTAATTGTTTTACTGATCTGTCATTTAATAATTTATCATAATAAATTCGCTGTTTCTTAAGTTTTACAAAAAGTTTACAATTTCTTCAAATTTTCTTCATATCTGTCTGCAATAATTATCATTGTCAACTGAAAAGGTTTTAAATTACTTTACTTCTGGATTTTAATAGATTTAAGGAAATGAAGAAGTATGCAGGGTGGAGGGGGATTAATATAAACTTTGAGATTATAAATTAATTTAAGGGAGTTTTGCCTATGAGATGATAAAAACACAAAAAGTATTTAGATATAGTGAAAAAAGGTAACATTTTTAGATTTTAAGAATTATGAATCAAAGTTAGTACGAAAAAGTTAGTACATAATATTGACGGAAATTTATATTTAGATTTATATAGGTCTGGTTGACACCTCCATCCAGGCCTATATTTTTTTGCCTTTAATGCATTTTAGTATTTATTTTATTTATTGAAATATATATAATGAATTTAATAATATATAAAGTTAATTGTAAAGTATATAATTTATTTAGTTAATTGTATGCTTTGTTAAAATTTGTTAATTTATTTTAATCAGGTGATATTTATGAAAACATCAATTGTCTCCGAAAAAGGCTGGGTAGTAATTCCAAATGAAATCAGGGAAAAATATAAAATACATAAAGGAGATGAGGTAAGCATAATTGATTACGGTGATTTAATAGCGATAGTACCTTGTTCTAAAGACGTAATAAGGGAATCTGCCGGGATGTTTGAAGGTAAATCGCTGACAAAAGCTTTAATTGAAAGCAGGAAAGAAGAAATTGCAAAAGAAAAGTGAGGATAAAATTTCTGACAGGTATGTTCTGGACAGTTATGCATTATTGGCTTTTCTGGCTAATGAGAAGGGTGGAGACTTTGTTGAGAATTTGTTAACTCTTGCAATTAAGAAGAAAACCCAATTGTTTATGAGTGTCGTTAATTTTGGTGAAGTTATTTATATTATTGAAAGAGAAGAAGGTTTAAAGAATACCCAACTTGTTTTAGCAAGGATAATTAGATTTCCTGTTAAGATAATAGATGCAGATTTGTACCTGACTTTAAAAGCTTCTCACATTAAAGCAAATAATACGTTATCCTATGCCGATGCTTTTGCTGCCTCGCTGGCTCTGGAAAAAAACGCTTCACTTGTTACGGGTGATGAAGAATTCAGCTCAATTGAATCGAAAATAAATATAATCTGGATTTAAAGCTTTTTATTGAGAGGGGATAAATGAAAACAGATAAAAAAATAATAATAATCGGCGGAGTAGCTGCAGGAACTTCTGCAGCAGCCAGATTAAGACGTATGAATGAAGATGTTGCAATTACTTTATATGAAAAATATAAATATATATCTTATGCAACATGCGGGCTTCCATATTTTGTCTCCGGAAAAATTCAGAATTTAAACGAACTGCTTGTAAATACCATTGAATCTTTCAGTATCAGATTTAATGTAAATGTAAAAAACCTGCACGAAGTTATCAGAATAATACCCGAAGAAAAAGCTGTTATTGTCAGGAATTTAAAAACGGGTGAAGAAATTAAAGATAATTATGATAAGCTGCTTATTGCAACCGGAGCTTCGGTAATATATCCTGGCATAAAAGGTATCGAGGCAGCCAATATAACGGTTTTAAAAACAATCGACGATGCTCTTAAAATCCGCAAATTTATTGAGGAACAAGTTGATACTTCTATTTTAAAAATTGATGACAAGGAAATTACTTCTCTTGAAAATGCCGGCGAAAAGCTTAAAAATTCAAAGATGATAAAGACAAATGCAGTGATTATCGGAGCAGGATTTGTCGGACTCGAAATGCTGGAAACATTTTTAAATAAAAGATTGAGTGTGGTAATTATAGAAAAAACAAATCAGATTCTACCCTCTTTTGATAAGGAAATTGTCGATTACATAGAAAATTATTTAAATGACAATGGTATTTTTATTCTAAAAGAAGAAGAAATCTCTTATTTTGAAAAAGATGATGGCAATAAAATAAAAAAAATACACACTGCAAGCGGCAGGATTATCGAGACGGATCTGATTTTTATAGGTATTGGCGTAAAACCCGAAAATACCATTGCAAAAGATGCGCATATCAGAATTGGTAAAAAAGGCGGAATTCTGGTTGATGATTTCATGCATACCAATATTTCCGATATTTATGCTGCCGGAGATTGTGTTGAGTGTATGGATATAATTTCAAAAAGCAGAAAGAATTTTTATCTTGCTTCAATTGCAAGCAAGCAGGGAAGAATTGCAGCAAATAATATTATAGTTGATATCATGAAGGAAGGAGATTATAAAGATAGTTGCAGGCAACAGGATTACCGATCATATAAAGAATATACGGGAAGTATAAGCACTTCAATAATAAAAATTTTAGATATTGCTGTTGCGAAAACAGGGTTAAGCTTTAAAGAGGCAAAACGGATTTATCCTGATGCAGATAAAATCGAAACCCACTTTCTTTCTCATGCCGGATATTATCCGGGTGCCGGTATGATGCATATGATTTTAATTTATAACAAAAAAGATAAGCGGATACTTGGTTTTGAAGCAGTCGGCAGAGACGGTGTAGATAAAAAAACGGATATTATTTCCATGGCAATAAAAGGCAACTTAAGCACAGATGATCTGGCTTATTGTGATTTTGCATACCAGCCTGAATTTGGTGCGGCAAAAGATCCTGTAAATCTTATCGGCATGATTGGAGAAAATTTATTTGACGGCGAAGTCGAATTTATAAACTGTGAAGATTTAAAATATATTTTATATGGAGATAATCATATTAGTAAATTCGATAAAAGCGGAGTCGGGAAGGGTATCCGAAATATTTCAAAAGATGATATTTTCATTCTGGATGTGAGATCCAGGAAAGAATTTGAAGCGGGATATATAGAAGGTGCGAATTTAATTCCGATAGATACTCTCAGGGATAATCTTAATAAAATAGACAGCAATAAATTGGTCATAGTTTATTGCCGCACAGGTTACAGGGCTTATCTCGGATACAAGATTTTAAAAAATAATGGTTTTAAAAATGTAAAATGCTTAAACGGCTCTTATCTTAGCTGGGATAGAAAGTTTTAACATAAAAAATAAGGTTAGGTGTGCTATGGCTGCTAAAAAAACATGGAAGGAAAAATTATATAATTCAAATGGCCTGCCTAAAGTTCAGGTTATTGATGAGAACATGTCGCAGAGATGGGGAACAGGGACATTTGTTATTCCTGCTCCGTTGGAGGTTTATGAAATAATGAAAAGTGTACCTGAAGGCAGATTGGTTACAATAAACGAAATAAGACAATCTCTTGCAAAAAAACATGGTACGACAATAAGCTGCCCGTTGACAACCGGCATCTTTGCCTGGGTTTCAGCAAATGCATCTGAAGAAATTAAAGCAAACGGTGAAGATGAAGGCATCCCATATTGGAGAACTCTTAAATCTGACGGATCTCTTAATGAAAAATATCCGGGCGGAATAGAACAGCAGAAATTTTATCTGGAAACGGAAGGGCATAAGGTCATACAAAAGGGTAAAAAATATTTTGTTGAGAATTTTAAAAAGTGCCTGGCGCAGCTGTAAAAAAGACAGCAACAACGCAGGTTTTACCTTCAGGTGCCAGAATATGGTCATAATTAAAAACATTCAAAGAAATTCTTTTAACCTCATTACAGGAATCTATACGTATGGTCTCTTTTACGGGAAAAAATATTATGTTCTTAATTTTTATAATTTGGATTTTCTGGTAACTATGCATCAGAAGCTGGTTGATATTTAAAATAATTCTTAATTTAAATCCAGTTTAGTTTTTAAATAAGTGAATTTGCCTCTGCTGACAAGATTATCATGCTCAAGTCTTCCAACAACTATTCCCGGGGAAATTGAGTTTTCATCTGCAAGCTCAAAAATAGATTTTTCAGTTATTGTAGAGATGGATTTAACAAATCTATTATATGAGGTTTTGGAAATTAAGGTATTTGCGGCAAAATAATCTGCTTCAAATTCAAATCTATTTTTTTGCTCATTATCTTCTAAAAATATTTTCTTTTTACCGTGTAATATTGCATGTCCTAATTCATGGAAAAATGAAAACCAGAAAATATCCGTATACTTATATCTATTACTTAATTGGATAAGCACAGTTTTTGAATCAAGCCAATAAACCACACCATTTATGCGGGTTTTGGAAAGATATGGCAATACAACCAATGCGATGCCACATTTCAAGCATATTTTTTCAAGCTCTGACAAAAAATCATTTTGGTCCAATAGCGTTAATTGCTTTAAGCTGTTTAAACAATTTTTGATTTTATCTTTTTCAAAAGAAGCCAGCTTCTTTTGAATAGCTTCTTTCCTTCCTTTCTCTATCCATGCAGAAATAGCATATTTGGAATAGGGTTGTTTATCACTAATTCTAAAAATTGCATGGTGAACTTGTGGTATTAAATCCAGGGATGCAATATTAAAATAAGCTCTG
>JAJFVM010000067.1 GCA_021371805.1 bacterium | reverse complement strand
ATATAGTTTTACTAAGATTTAATTAATATAATACTGATACTTTAAATAAAGATATTATTTAGAAGGAAAAAATTTGCTGCCGGAAAATCAAAAAGATAAGAATTATAAACTAATAAGAAATGTCAGTTTTATTTCAACTGTTTTTAATGAAGAAAAATCAATAAGCAGTTTTTTAAAGAGCTTTTTTGAACAGAATTATCTTCCAGAAGAAATAATATTTGTTGACGGAGGATCAAAAGATAAGACTGTAGAGATAATCAGGGATTTTTTCTTAAGAAGGATAAGCAATGATTTTGGATTTAAAACAACAGAAGCCGATAAAAATGATTTTAAATTAAAAATTGCAAGCGGTATTAAGTTAATAGATAGTTATGAAGTTTTAAAAAGTAAGATAAAAAATGAAGAGGATATTAGATTATCAATCGTACTGCTTCAGAAATTTAACGCGAATATATCAGAAGGGAGAAATATAGCAATAGGTTGTTCGGAAAATGAAATAATATGTGCAAGTGATGCGGGCTGTGTGCTTGATAAAAACTGGGTTTACGAAATTACAAAATACGAGTTATCGGATTGGAATAAAGCAAACAATTCGTCGCAATGTGATGTTGTCGGGGGGTATAATCATCCGATTACAATAACTTTTCTGGAAAAAGTCTTGTCTATGTGCATAATGCCACAGTTAAAAGAATTAAAAATTGATAAATTTATGCCTTCTTCACGGAATATAAGCTTTAAAAAATCTGCCTGGAAGAAAGTCGGAGGTTATCCTGAAAGCATGGATTATGGCGAAGATATGAAGTTTAATTTTAATTTGAAAAAAGCAGGTTTTAAAATCAAGTTTAATCCGGATGCGGTTGTATACTGGAAAATGCGTGAAAACATTGTACTGATATTCAAACAGTTTTTCAGATATGCCAAGGGTGATGCAAGAGGAAAGATGTATACTTACAGACATATTATAAGATTTTTATCAGTACTTATCTTTTTTGCTATTTTAACTGCTTCGATAGTTATAAGTCCATGGCTCTTATTTATCTTTCTGCCATTTTTTTCAGGTTATGTTTATAAACCGTATTCGAGATTGTGTAATACCTTTAAACATTCTAAAAATAACATCAGCAGATTCTTTATAAAAACTGCTGCTATATTATCAGCCCCCATAATGCTTATATATATTGATATTGCAAAAATATCCGGTTATATCTACGGGCTTGTAAAAAAATAAGTATTTTGTTAAAAATAAAATAAAAGAATATAATAATTGTTTAAATTAAATAATTTAAATAAATTTAAATATTTACTTATATTCCATGTTGCATTTATTATAAGTTAGTATTAATATTTTAGTTAATAAAAATTTTGTTAGAATAATAATATATTTTTAAGATTTATTGCTATATTATTTCTAATTAAATTATTTTTTAGTATTTTTTAAGTGTTTTATTAGTAATTTGTAATAAATATTTGTTTTAAGGGGGGTAAAATGGAAAACAATGAGCGGATATCTGATAATGTTTTACGAATAGATACCAATGATTTAAGGATCAATCTCACCAAATATTTAACTGAGAATCTTGGCGACACTATTTATATAACCAGGTATAATAAACTGGTAGCAGAGCTCAGGGTTTATAATGATGAGATAAAAAGAAAAACTGAACTACGGCTGGCAAAAAAAATGCTCGAAGCTGCTGAAAAGGAAAGAGATTAGTAACCGAAGGGACGTTTCCTGGTTAACTCAGGTAGAGTCAGAATATCTATTTTAAACAAACTCAGTAAAGTATATAGGAAAGAAAATAGTATATATTAGAATAAACCAGAATCATGCGTAAAAAATCAGCAAGTCCCCATTTTTAGATTTTATCCATCAGCAATAACCCAGTTTCTTTAAATGTAAGCACAACATGTTTCTTTGAACCTGAAGGGTATCTTATTTGAAATCGCATAATTTATAGACTCATCCGAAGGGAAAGCAATAACATCGATGCCGATATTTAAGAGGTCAATTTCAAGTTGGCCTCTTTTTTTCACCATTGGTTTTGCACATCCGAAAGTTATAGGAATATCCGGAAGCAGATTTCTGGCAAATGATATTAAAGAAACTATTTCATTTTCATCAATTATCCTGCTATTTGAATTTTCATCAGTCGTATTGTTTATTAAAGTATAATTATTCCTATCTGCAAAGTTGATTTCTTTAGTTAATTTTTTTACAACAACAAAAACAAGACTGTCGGCACCTATTTTTGCAACTTGTTTTACTGCTTCGTATTCACTTTCTATTTTCCCGAAATCAAGCCCTATTATTATATGGGGTGCTGTTCTGTTTTTATTTTTTCTGAGATTCTTCAGAGTGTCGTAATAATCCTCAGGAGTTGCATAAGGAAGATTGTAAACGGAATTTATGGCATTCTGGCTTGATATAATATTAGTCAATACACAATCAATACGGCTATCCTTAATTTCTTTTGCTTCATCTTGATCTATGAACCCTACGTGGGCATAAATTTTCAGTGCCGGATGCATACTTTTAATTTTTTTAATGGAATTTAGATATTTTTTCAGCGGAAGTTTTCCATTATCGTCAAATCCGCCGCTTATTAAAACTCCGTTTAACTTATTCGTTTCCATCTTTTTTGAAATAAAATATTCAAAAGCATCCGGGTCCGTAACGGAATCCATTTCTCTAAGAAGATGAGTCTTGCAATGGGGGCAGTTCAGTTTGCAACTTGAACCGGTAATGCTTATATTTACAAAACTTTCTCTGGTATTTTTAAAATGGTCATTTATGAATGTTTTAGAGCCTGGAACAGCAAAAATTATTTCTTTTTTTAGATTATTATTCAATATTGCTTAGCTGCTTTCTTATAAGGTCTTTGTCGTTTTCTCCAGGAACATAAGGATAATTTCTAAAGGTTTCAGAAGGTCTTTCATTAGCAAGCGGCCTGTTGCATGCGGTAATATTTTTATTTTTGCCGGGACAGCCTGATGTCATAAAAGCAAAACCTTCCTTTACTATCTCTTCAACATTATAATCAAAACCGGAAATATTTTCTTCTTCATCAAATCTTATTTTATCAGTATCACAGTTTTTTTCATTTATCAGATATCTTGCAATCTGGATTCTTCTGTATTTTGAAAGTTCGGGAGGGTTTAAATTCTCGAGTGTGCTGTAAGCTTCAGGGTAAAAAGAAAACAGATGTGTTTTTGCACCGGCCTTGTATGCTTTGCTGATAATTTCAACCATTTCTTTTTCGGTTTCTCCAAGCCCTGTAATTAAATGAACCCCTGCCTTATATTTGCCGAAAACTTCAACTGACCATTCAAGAACCTGCCAGTATTTTCCCCACTTGTGGGGGCCTTTTACTCCTTCTCCCCTGTATTTTTTAAAAAGTTTTTCGGTAGCGGCATCAATTGCCACCCCGGCCATATCTGCTCCCGCATTTTTAATTTCCGCAAGCTGGTCTTTGTCGTTTATTAAAGTGGGTGCAAGTAAAATACTTATCGGGTGTGTAAGTTTTTCTCTTAATTTTTTTATGATAAAAATAGAATCTTTGACAGCATTTGAATTTGTAACCATTGAAACGCAGATACGTTCAAAAGAGTCGGAATTTTTAACAGTTCTTTCAATAATTTCATTCAGAGGGTAAACAGGCCATTTAACCCTGATGAAAGTTTTGCTTTTTTTCTTTTCGGTATTATTTAAGGCATCACGCTGATTTGAAAGGCCGCAATAAGCACATTTACCGATGCATTTTTTATCATAAACAAGCAGCAGATTAAGCCCCGTAAGTTTAACCTTTTCTTTAAATCTGCCAGGTTCCAGACCTAATGTTATGGCAGCTGCAAGGCTTGTCTGAATATACTGAGGACTGTTCATATCTTTCCTCTAAGTCAAAAGAAGTACGGTTTCTGATTGACTCAAACATTGTTTTTAAATATTTATATTTATATTAATAAATTTCCCTATAATAAAGCATCTTTTTAAATATAAGCTGTCGACTAAAATGCTTGCAGATTATTGATCTTAACATCCAAAAAACTTATATCATACATTTTTACTAACCAGTATAATTAATTTTCGTGAAATTATAACATTTTAAATCTTTTTTGTAATTTTATAAGTATTCAAATTTTTTGATTCCAATATAAAATTGCTGATGATAATATCAGCATTAAATAAAAAGAAACAGGTAAATTTGGAAAAAGACGGAATTTTTAGAGTAATAGATACTGGCGAGCTTACTGCGGCGGAAAATATGGCGCTTGACAGCATAATACTTGAATTAAGGGAAGAAAATCTTATACCTGATACCATCAGGTTTCTTAGCTTCAAGCCGCACAGCGCTTTGGTCGGACAGTTCCAATCTGTTGAAAAGGAAATCAGGGGAAGTTTCTGCAGGCAGAACGGGATAGATATCAACAGGAGGGTAACAGGCGGCGGCGGCCTTTACTGGGATACTAAAGATGTCGGGTGGGAAATATTTGCGTTAAGAAGTGGTATTTTTAAAACTAAAAACATTGAAAGTTTTTATAAAATTTTTTGCAGTGCGGTATCGGACGGAATCAACTGCTTTGGCATAAATTCAAATTTCAGACCCAGAAATGACATTGAGGTTGATGGTAAAAAAATTTCCGGTTCAGGCGGCACATCAATAAAGGAAGCCTTTATGTTCCAGGGCACACTTCTTGTGGATTTAAATATAGATATGATGCTCAGAGCATTAAGAATACCGGTTGAGAAATTAAGATACAAAGAAGTTAATTCACTTAAGGAAAGGGTTACATGGCTTTCAAGAGAACTGGGTTATTGTCCTTCAAGGGAGGAAATAATAAAAAAAATACTTGAAGGGTTTGCCAATTCTCTGGGGATTAATTATTACCGCGGAGAATTAACGGATATTGAAAGACAAATGCTTATTAAGAAGCTTCCGTATTTTAAAAGCAGCTCTTATATAAATAAGATAAAAGATAAAAAAAGTTATTATTTTTTAACTTCTTTCTCCAAATCTCAAAAGAAAGTTATAAAATGCAGTGTCAATATGGATATAAAGAGGAAAATAATCAGGAACCTGTATCTTAGCGGGGACTTTTTCCTTTATCCGAAACGTGTATTAAATGATATTGAATCAAGGTTAAAGAATATTCCGGCTGATAAAGATATTTTTAAAAAAGAGATACATGATTTTTTTAGAAATTATCCTGTTCAGATTAACGGAATCAGTGAGGATGATTTATCTGATGCGGTAAACGCATGCATTGATAAGATTAATTTCAAGAAATATGGTATTCCTCTTAAATACTTCAATGATATTTTTCTTGTAAAAAGCGGTTTCTCCGATAAAAATAAGATTGAAATATTTCTTCTTCCTTACTGTTCCAAACTGCCTGGATGCAAGTTCAGAAAAAAAGACGGATGCACTATCTGCGGTAAATGCACAACCGGTGATGCAGCCGGTATTGCTGAAAAATATAATGTAAAAACAGTAACTATATTAAGTTATGAAAACCTCAGGGATACATTGAAAAATCTTAAAAAAAGCGGTGTTAAATATTTCGGGGGGAGCTGCTGTGAGTCTTTTTATATAAAACATAAAGAAGATTTTGAAAGGATCGGGCTGAGCGGCATCCTGTTAAACATTGAAAATAAAACCTGTTATGATCTGGGAAGGGAAGCAGTTGCTCATGAGGGCAAGTTTGAAGGATTTACCGACCTCAAACTGGATTTGATGGAGAAAATATTTAAAATTTTAACTTGAATCTATGTAACAGACAAATGAAAAATTTATGTCGAAAAAATACAATTTATGATGCAGCAATTATAGGAGCAGGGCCTGCCGGTGCAAGCCTGGCATATTTTTTATCTGGTTCCGGGCTGAAAGTTGTTCTTATTGAAAAGAAAAAAGTTGCTGACATACCTGTAAGGTGCGCCGAGCTTGTTCCGAGAGCTATCACTCAGCTTTATAATGATAAAATTTCCGGAATCAACAATGAAATAAACAACATGGAAACCTATATCAGAGGAGAACTTGCAAATACAATTAAATCTGACGGTTTTATATTGGATAGGAGCATATTTGTTGATTTCTTAATCAGAGAGCATATAAGAAAAAACGGGGCTTATGTGAATTCCGCAAACTTTTTAAATGCGGAATATTTAAGCTGTCAGGATCAAGGCATAAGAACCAGACCTGGCCGGAATTTAAAAAACCCATACGATAAAACAGGTTCAGCAAAAAATAAGACGATAAAGATATCGGTATACAGCGATAAAAACAAAGAGGTTATAAATATTAAAACGAAAATTTTAGTTGGAGCAGATGGCACTAATTCTAAAGTCTCCAGGATAATGAATTCATTTTTTAGCGAAAATAATGATTCTTACAAAAAATCTTATAATGCAATCCCAAAAGGAATTCAATCGGATAATGCTTATATTGTGGCATTTCAGGAAAACCTTATGAGGAAAAAAGATTACGGGAATAATGCTAAGATATTTTTTTATCCGTATCTTACCTGCGGTTACGGATGGCTGTTTCCAAAAAAAGAAAGCATTAATGTAGGATTGGCGATAAATCCGGAAACTGTAAAGAGAAATGGTTTAAAAAATACTTATTTTCGATTTAAAAATGACCTTGTAAAAAATGATATTATCAACGGAGACGAAAAACAAAATAGTGTTGTTTCCGGTCTGGCTCCGGTAAGCGGTATCAGCTCCGAACTTGTAAAAAGCAATATTATGATTATCGGTGATGCTGCCGGTCTTTGTAATCCGATAACAGGGGCAGGAAATTTTAATGCTGCAGTTTCAGCAAAAATTGCTTCTGAATATATAAAGAAAGCTATAAGTACAGGTGATTCTGATATTTTAAAAGAAGCCGGTAAAGAAATTAATAACTTTTTTAATATAAGTCTTTCTCGTGCAAAAAATAAAAGAGTCATTCTTGAAGAGGGATGGTCAGGTGATAATTTTGAAGACCTTATTAAAAAGACATGGATATCCTTTAAGGACTACTGGCAAAGAGGCAAAGTTAAAAGTTGCTGATTGAGTTAAACAGAGCTGCATTCTTTTGGTAATTTTACTTATCCCGATTTGCATTACTTTCGGGTTTTAATATGTTAAAATATGCACAATCAAATTCTTAAAATAAAATTATCAGAGGAGAATAATTGCGTGATTTAAAAGAAAACACCCGGGTTTTTCCTGCTGATAAAATAAATAATAATGCTAAAATCGTTTCGATAATCATAGTAAGCTTCAACAGCAGAAAATTTTTAAAAAACTGCATTGATTCCATAATAAAATTTCCGCCTGATCTTTCCGGAAACGAGTTTGAGATAATTGTTATTGACAATAACTCAAGTGACGGTTCACCTGAATTGGTTGAGAAGAATTATCTTAAATACGATTTTGTAAAATTAATTAAAAATGATTCAAATAAAGGGTTTTCCTATGCTAATAATATTGCCATCAAGGGATCAAATTCAAAATATTTTCTTTTGTTAAACAGCGATACCGAGGTTTATGAAAATTCCATTAACGGACTTGTTGAATTTTTTGAAGATTCATATAAAAAAGGATTAAATATCGGTATTGCAGGACCGAAAATTATTAATTCTGACGGCTCAATCCAGCTTTCATGCAGAAGGTTTCCTTCTTTTTTAAATGCTGCTGTTTATACAATTCTTGCAAGCATCAAACCTGATAACAGGTTTTCAAGAAAGTATAAGCTGGCAGATGCCGACAGGAACATGCCTTTTGAAGTTGACTGGGTTTCCGGTTCGGCAATGATGATTGCCTCGGAATCATTAAAAATAACAGGAATTTTTGATGAAAATTATTTTATGTATGTTGAAGATGTAGATTTATGCTACAGGATGTGGCGGAAAGGATTTAAAGTATATTATTATCCTCTGGTCAAAGTACTTCATCATGTGGGAGGAAGCGGAGAAAACAATACAGTTCTTTCACAGGTGAGAATGCAGAAAAGCGTTTTATATTTTTATATAAAAACATATAAAAAAACATGGAAGATAATTCTCATCCCTCTTGTTTTTCCGGTTTTAGGTTTTAGAATTTTAATGACTTATTTAAAGAATATTAATAAAAAAAGTAAATGAATTTCAGACATGGGCTGCTGTTGTTTTTTGATTTATGCCAAAAATAAATATAAAATATTACTCACGAAAACCGTAAAGGGTGATGTTTTACCCAATCTATGTTTTATTTTATAAAATAGAAGATAAAAATTAGAAATTCTGGTATAAATCTCATTAATAAATTAAGCATGGCAATAATTTTAAATATAATTCCCGGAAGAGGAAGTGACTTTTGAGGATATTAATAACCGGTATAAATGGTTTTGTAGGAGGGCACCTGGCAAATTACCTGTTTGACAAGAACAGGAATGATGAAATAGTCGGGGTCGATATAAATACTTGTAATTTTTTTGAAAGATTTCAGGGCAAAGCAGAGAATATAAAGCTTGTAAATATCGACCTGACTGATTCAGATAAAGTGGAAGAGCTAATCAAAGATTTCAAACCCGAGCAGGTATACCATCTTGCGGCTCAGGCTTCCGTAAGTGAATCATGGAAAAATCCTATTGAAACCTTTAAGGTAAATGTTTTTGGCGGAGTTAACATCCTTGAAAGCATAAGAAAATACTATGCGATTTGTAAATTTCTTTCCGTATGTACCGCTGAAGAATACGAATTGATGAAAAACAATGGCTGCGCAATTACGGAAGACGCAAAAATCAATCCGACCAATCCTTATGCGATAAGCAAAGCCGCACTTGATTATTTTTCCACGACTTATTTTTCGGCTTACAAGATTCCTGTTTTCGTCAGCAGGTCTTTTAACCATATTGGTCCCGGCCAATCTGAAAGATTTGTTTGCTCGGATTTTGCAAAACAGATAGCTGAAATAGAAAAGGGTTTAAAAGAACCTATCGTATACGTCGGAAATCTTGCAGCTTACAGGGATTTTTTAGATGTAAGGGATGTGATAAAAGCTTATTATTATATTATTAATAAGGGTAAGGCAGGAGAGGTGTATAATATCTGCTCCGGTGAAAAACAAAAGGTTTCCGATTTGCTGGATATATTGCTTTCATATAGCAAAACCGGCAATATTGAAATAAAAACTGATAACCTGAAGCTCAGGCCTATCGATAATGAAGTTATATTTGGTGATAATTCAAAGTTAAAAAAACACACTGGATGGAATCCGGATTATACGATCAAGCAGGCTTTAAAGGACACACTGGAATATTGGAGGCAAAAAGTATGAAAGCAGTTATATTAGCCGGAGGATTCGGCACCAGGATAAGACCATTGACTTATTTAAATCCAAAACCGATGCTGCCATTGGTAAATAAGCCTTTTATGCACAATTTTATTTCATGGATAAAATCTCATGGGATTAAGGATATTATTTTATCTACCGGGTATCTTCCCGAAGTTTTTGAAAATTATTTCGGAGACGGAAAGAGTTTAGGAGTAAAGCTGGCTTTTGTAACCGAAGAAATGCCGCTCGGAACCTGCGGAGCTGTAAAAAATGTAGAAGATCATCTCGATAATGAAAGTTTCATGGTTTTTAACGGAGATGTCCTTGCAGATATCAATTTAAGCGAAATGATTAAATATCATAAGGATAAGAAATCAGACATTACGATAGCACTTACTCCGGTCGAAGATCCTACTTCATACGGGCTGGTACCGCTTGACAAAGACGGAAGGGTTGAAAAGTTTCTTGAAAAACCCAGCTGGGATGAGATAACGACAAATCTCATAAATGCCGGAACATACATAATTGAGCGAAAACTGCTTGACCTGGTTCCGCCAGGGGAGAATTATTCTTTTGAAAGAGGACTTTTCCCTAATGCGCTTGAAATCGGCTACAGGATTTATGGTTATGTTTCAAATGCTTACTGGCTTGATTTAGGAACCCCTGCAAAATACCTGCAGGCACATCAGGATATATTAAACGGCAAGATAAAGTTTGATTTCCCCGGGGAGGAATTACTTGAAAATATATATTTAGGAAAATTTTCAAAATTCAACAAAGAAAGTCTCAGGTCCGGGCCGATAGTAATCGGGGAAAATTGTGTTGTTGAAGACGGTGCGGTTATTAATCCTTTAACGGTTATAGGGAATAACTGCCATATTTGCAAGGGTTCACATATAAGCGGAAGCATTATTTTTGACAGATGCACAATCGGAAGCGGGTGTATTATTAAAGACTCCATCTTATCTTATAACGTTAAAATCGGAGAAAAAGTTATAATAGACAACAACTCTGTTATCGGAGACAATACGTCAATAGGCGATGGTAATATTTTTAAAAACGGCATAAAAATAAATATAAATTCTAATATAAAAAGGGGTGAAATAAGTTTTTAATCTTTTAAATTTTAAGAATTTATTTCTGTGAATTTCATGTTTTTTATTTTATAAATAATATTAACATTGATTTTTTATATTTAAGGAGGTTTTTTTGAAAAAAGCGCTTATCACTGGAATTACCGGTCAGGATGGTTCATACCTTGCAGAACTTTTACTGGAAAAGGGCTATGAAGTTTATGGAATGGTAAGGCGTTCATCTACGGAAAATTTCGGGCGCATTGAACATATAAGGGATAAGGTAAAGTTTCTGCAGGCGGATCTGCTGGATCAATTTTCGATAGTAAGTGCAGTCAAAGAAGCAAACCCTGATGAGATTTATAACCTGGCCGCACAATCTTTTGTACCTACTTCATGGGATCAGCCGGTGCTTACAGGTGAATTTACTGCACTTGGCGTTACAAGGATTCTTGAAGCAATAAGGCATGTCAA
>JAJFVM010000056.1 GCA_021371805.1 bacterium | reverse complement strand
GAGATAAAATAAATGAAGCATAAAACTTTAGCAGATGTAGTTCAGGAAAAATACAAGAAGGGAGAGAGGCTTGTTGCTCCGCTCCTAGGCTTCCCCGGGGTAGAACTTATAGATAGCAATATAAAGATTGCCCAGCAAAATTCCGGTGAACACTTTAAAGTAATAAAGAAATTAGTTGAAAAATTTCAGCCTGATGTCATATTTCCATTGATGGATTTATCAGTTGAAGCAAACGCTCTTGGCAGATTTACATTATTTCCGAAAGAAGATTCTGCAACTGTACCGAAAGATAAATTTACCTTAAGTGAGCTTGATAAAATTTCAAATATAAGTATTTCTTTTGACAGCAGAGTTAACGGTTATGTGGATACGGTAAAACTTATGAAATTTGGGTTGCCGGAAAATGTAATTAAAGGAGCATATGTTACAGGGCCTTATTCAGTTGCTGCTCTTTTAATGGGTGCAGATGAAGCTGCAATGTCATCCATACTGGAACCCGAGGTATTAAGAAGAGTATGCGATACCACTACTGAAAAGATTCAGGAATATGTAAGCATGTTGATTTCTGCAGGCGCTGAAGTTATATGCATATTGGAGCCTACTGCTGTAATGCTTGGGCCAGAGCAATTCAGAAGATTTTCTGCGCACTATGTAAAACATATAGTTGAAAGTTGTAAATACAGCAGAGTAAATACCATATATCATACTTGCGGAAATACAATGCATTTGATTAATGAAATGGCGGAATCAGGAGTAGATGGTTTAAGCCTTGATTCTAAGGAAGTAGGGGTTAATCTTGCAGAAGCTGCAAAAATTCTTACAAAATATGCGGTTTTAATTGGAAATATAAATCCCAGTAAGGTAATGCTTAGGGGAACTCCAGAGGAAGTAAAAGCAGAAGTTAATCAGCTGCTGGATGAAATGAATCCTTACCCTAACTTTATTTTAAGTACGGGATGTGACTTACCGCAGGAAACCCCTGAAGAAAATATAACCGCTTTTATGGATGCCGGCAGGAAGTATAAAATCATAAAATAAAAACATTGGTTAAAAAGTATTAGAGTAATATTATTGTATGGAAATATACTATAATTTATATGAAATTATATAAATTAGCCAATTCAGACAACATCAATGTCAATGAAGAAGTTTTAATCTGCGATGAAATAATATCTGCGGAAAATTTTTTTGAAAAACTTTTCGGTTTAATATTTAGAAATTTAAAAGTTAATCAGGGATTCTTGATTAAGGATTGTAATAGTATACATACATTCTGGATGAGATATAAAATTGATTTACTATTCCTTAATAAAAACAATGAAATAGTAAGGCTGTATGAAAATTTCAAACAATTCAGAGTAACGCCTGTTGTTAAATATGCCGATAAAGTGATTGAACTTCCGGCATCAACCATAAATAAAAATTTCCTTAAAACAGGGGACAAACTTAGATTTATATAGTCCGGTTAATCTTATTGAATTATTCCTAATTTATTCTCCGATAAATTTTTTTGTTATTTTTATGTTGAACAATTGTATGCCAACATATCTTATTATCCAGATAAGTAAGTATATCTTGAATTCTGATCATGCCTAACTTTTTAAATATGGGAAATAAAAGGACTAATTAGATCCCATTAATATTGTAATATTGCAGAATAAAAATTAATTTTTATCAGTTTCCTCTTTACTAATATCAATATCTTCCTCTTTGCAGGCAATTTTAACAGAACTAAATTCCAGGCTTGCTCCAACTACATCAGCTATAACATTCATTATATTAATTTTCTTACCATCTTTCGTATCAAAACTTCTATGATTTAATCTTCCGCTGACAATTATCCTGTCTCCTTTTTTTAAATCATTTGAACAATTTTCAGCAAGCTTGTTCCATGCAGTTACATTAAAAAACTCTACGTTTTCCATATCATTTCCCTCTTTGTTTTTCCATTTCCTGTTTACTGCTACTCTTAAATCAGCAATTGCTATTCCTTCATTTGTATATTTTATTTCAGGATCTCTTGCCAGATTGCCCAATAATGTTAATTGATTTAAATTATTCATTCTTCTCCTTATATTTTATTTTTTATTTTTAAATATATTTTTGTATCCAGGGAATGGATAAACGGTATCAGTAATCAAATATGAAAAATCTGCAATTACCGAATTTTTCATCCCATGGATATGTTACTTTAACTTTAGATGTTGAATAAACCAGACTGTTGTTTTTAAAAATCTTATCCCAAAACAGGAAGTTTACTTTCTTGACTGTAGTTACGATAATCTCCTCATAATTAAATTCGATTGAATCTATTTCACAATAATTTTCTTCACCGGCTTTTTTAGCAATTTCAAATATTTTGTTTTCCTCAAAGAATAATAAATTTTGTGCAATGGCAAGAGCTATGGCATCAGAAGCATTTTTAGTATGCTCCCTTGCTATATATAACTGGAAAATATCGAACACAGAAATAAATAACATGAAAAATATTAATGCCGTAACCCCTGAAATTATTGACAGGTTGCCGGATTTGTTTTTGAAAATTCGCAAACCAGGGATTTTTTTTAAAATAATAATTTTTAATAAAATCCATATTTCATAAAGATAATTTATTCGCATTCCATCCTCATGCAGCTTTCAGAGTAAATTAGCAATGTTTTACCGAATAATTTTTTTATCAAATCTCCAAAACCGCTATAATTTAATGAGATGCCAACTTTCAGCATATCTCCGACTTTTCTCTGAGTATCCTGATAAGGATTAATGTTTATATTCAAACTCAATTCTTCACCTGCCATTTTACTTTGATTAATCAGATTAATTCCTAAGTCATTTGAATTCGTTGTAGAAATAATTCTGGCGGCTTCTCTTGATAATTGCTTGATATTATTCTGCAGATAAACGATATATCCCAGCTGGGAAACAATTAAAAAAATTGTTATAAAAAAAGGAATTAATAATATAAATTCAACTGTTGCCTGACCATTTTTATTAACCATTAGCTTTTTAATTCTTATTTTTATTTTTTTATATATATTAATTTTATACATCATGTCTAAATTTTATTAACCCTAATGAATTTTTGAAATTATGGAACATTTAAATCGTTTAATTAATTCCCGTCATTATAAATACAATCTAAAAATATTTTTAGTTTCCCAGCTGTGTAACTTTTACATTGTTCCTGCTATCTTACCAAAAGCCTTTGCTATGAGATCAACAATAAGAGGTTTCCCGACCGCAATTAAAATTGCTGAAATTACAGCTGCTGCTACGGTAACTAAAGCATATTCAAGAGTAGATTGACCTTTTTGAGACAAAAGTTTTTGTTTTATTCTAATTATTAAAAATTTACTTATTATTTTTATCACCTCCTTTTATAATTAATGATATGAACATGATTTACCTCCTTTCTATCGTTTTTTATATTTATTTTTTAACTTCTCTATGTTCCTAAGAACATATTTTTGCCGACAAGATAAACGAGAGGCCCGCAAACCAGCATAATAAAAGCAGGAAGAATTAAAAAAATTAACGGGAATAACATTTTTGTAGAAATAAGCCTGGTTTTCTTTTCTACATTCTGTAATATCTCAAACCTTAAAAATTCTGCCTTTTCTATTAACAATTCACTGATTGAAGAGCCGTAACTTTCTGCTTGCTGCAATATAAAAATAAAGCTTTTAAAAGAATCTGAGTTGTTTCTTTTAAGAATATTACTGTATGCTTCTTTTTTCCCGATGCCAAAATCAAGCTGTTGTAAAAATCCCCTGAATTCATTGCCTGTCAGACAATCATATTTTTCGGCAACTATTTTTATGGAATTATAAATATTTTGTCCGGATAAGGTAGAGATACATAGAAGATCAATTATGTAGGGAAGTTCCTTATCCATTTTTATAAGTCTTCTGGAATTTAAATTTCTGATTAAGAAATCAGGAGCGAAAAATCCTGAAGTTAGTCCCGCAAATGCAAAGATCATCATGAAGAGATTGTTTTTTATTAATATTATGCAAAAAGCAGCTGATAATAATGATAGAAAAAATTTATAGCCGATAAAAGAGTCAAGTGTCAGACACGTGGATTTAATTGTAGTATCATCCCGGAGTAGATTATTCAGCCTGTATAAGTATGCTTTAGGAAGGATTCTGTTTGTAAATCTTCCAATTTTTGCAAAAAACATGTTTAGTTTTTTAAACAGATTTAATTTATCAGAGTT
>JAJFVM010000033.1 GCA_021371805.1 bacterium | reverse complement strand
GATGGTTTTAATTATGAATGGAGCGGGATAGGAAAAGCAGATGTCGAACAGAAAATAAGATATAAGGTTTATGACCTGGAGGAAAGTGATTTAAGTATCTATAACTAAAATAGAAAACTTCTTAAATATGTCCTCATGTTGATCCACTTGCAGTTTATTCCGGCTGGATTAATTTAGTAAGGGTAATATTTTCAACTGTTTCAACTGTTCCTGGAAAACATTTTGTCAGGATATCTATATCGGTATCCTCCAATTTCCAGCCAAGTGCACCCAGATTCTCATTTAAATGTTTTATGTTCCTGGATTTTGATATGGTAACCACATTTTTTTGGGAGATAAGCCAGTTAATTGCAACCTGGTTTACGGTTTTCCCATATTTAAGGGCAATGTCCTTAACTATCTTTGTTTCTTCTCTGGAAAACAGCCCTTTCTGGAGAGGCCGCCATGCTACAACCATTATGTCATTGTCCTGAGCATATTTTATTGAACCGTCATTTAAAGGTCCTCTATGTTTCAGGTTATAATGAAGATGATTACATGTGATTATATTGGAAGTACAAGACTGGGCTTTCCTGAATGAGTCAATATTGAAGTTGCTAAGTCCTATGAATCTGATAATTTTTTTTTCAAGCAAAAAATCCAGAGCTTTCATGGATTCTTTAATATCTATATAAGGATTTGGCGTATGGATCAGATAAACATCTATATAGTCGGTTTTCATTCTTTTTAAGCTTTTCAGCGCAGAATCTATAAGGTCATTGTAATGCAGATGCATGGGAGTTACTTTTGTAGTTATGATAAGCTTGGACCTGTCAAAACCTTTTATTGCCTGGCCGACAAGTTCTTCGGCATGCCCTTCCGAATAAAATTCTGCAGTATCTATATGGATTATACCTGATTCAATTGCAGTTTTTATTGCTTCTATGTCTGCGTTATCGTCATTTCCGGGATCCAGAGTATCCCGGCCTCCCATACCCCATGTCCCAAAACCAAATAAAGGAAGCTCAAATCCATTTTTTAATTTTTTTGTTTCGATAAACATAAAAGTGATGGTTAGTTATTAAGTTTATTAAGTTAATTAAATCTATTAAAAATATGCCAAATTGTATATAGGAATTTATAAAAAAATAAAGCTTGTCATCATTTATGCAATAACAAGCTTTATTTTAAAAAAATTTATCTGACTTTCAATCCGGTTTTATGGATAATATAAAATCACTAAATCAAGAAAGAACCTAATATTATTGCATCATTGAGCCAGCAATTCCTAAAGTTGCGAATACAGAAACCCAGACTATGATCCATACGACAGCAGGCATAACAACTGCTAAAATTATTCCTGCAATATCCTTGCCTTTGCCTGCACGGCTTGACTGGCCATTATTTATTTTTACCAGGTCCATGATTCCGCAAATCAAAGCAGCGATACTACAGCCAGGAACAAAACCAAAAATCCCTGTAACAAGAGCGGCAGTTGACAACCCGCTAGCTTTTTGAACATCTTCCATTAAGTTCCCCTTCCCCTTTTTTATTTGTTATGATTTTATAATATATGTGCTTTTTTAATATCTTTATCTTGCAATATCTTAATTATAAATACAACTTTTTTTTAAAATAAGAAATAATCAATCGATTTAAAATAACCTTTAAATATAAAAAACACGTTAACTATGTCTATTAAAAAATTATAAAGAAAAACATAGTTAAATACAAAATATTTTTTAAGAATTGAAAAAGAACATTAACCAATACTTACGAAATCATGTCTTTCAAATCTTACGGTTTTCAAATTAGTTTTTTTGAGAAGTTCCTTAAAATTGTCCGTTTTCAGTTTTTTTTCTGCTTCTATTACTATATTTGCACATGCCATTGCATCTTCTTTTGCATTGTGATGCCTGAAAGTAAAATTAAGGTTTTCAGCGACAGTACTAAGTTTGTAGTTTTCGAACCCTTTCCATACTTTTCTGGATAAAATAACTGTACATGCATAGCTTAATTCAGGATATTCCAGCTGATATACATCAAGAAGCTTTCTAAGAACTTCGGTGTCAAAGCTTGCATTATGGGCTAATATTATATTGCCCTCAAGATGTTTCTTAATTGTCGGCCAGAGACGGTAAAATTCAGGTTTTTTTTCAACTATTTTTTCAGAGATCCCGTGAAGATTTGTATTGAAGGGCCTGAAATACATTTCTGGTGGTTTTATGAGCCACTGGATGCTTTTAACTATTACATTATTTTCTATAATTGCAATGCCAAGCGAGCATGCACTTGAAAGCTTTTCGTTTGCAGTCTCGAAATCTATTGCCACCAGCTTTTCACTCATTATAACAAAAATTTATTCCATGGACTTAAAATTATGATATTAAGTAAATATAATTTATTATTATAATTCTATTACTAGTATCATGTCATACTTGTAAAGTCGTATGATAAATGCTATGATTTCTTTATAATCAACTCCTAAATAAGGGGGATGGATATGAAGAAATACGCAGTGACACTTACAGAAGAGGAAAGGAATTATTTAACTGAGATGACTTCAAAAGGAAGGCACAGGTCCCAAAAAGTATTAAACGCATTGACTCTTCTGGCATGTGACGAAGGAGAGCATCAAGGTGTAAGATCCACTAATGCAGAAATATCAAAGGTGTTAAATACCAGTATGAGAAAGATAGGCAGGGTCAAAAAAAGATTTGTCACACAGGGATTAGATGTAGCTCTGGACGGCAAGAAAAGTGACAGAGTCTATGAGAAAAAGGCCGACGGGGATTTTGAGGCGCACCTTATTGCCCTCTCCTGCAGCAAACCTCCCGAAGGGTATGCCCGCTGGTCGCTCAGGCTACTTGCTGACAGGGTGGTGGAACTAAATTACATTGACAGTATATCCCATGAGACAGTTAGAAGGGTTCTAAAAAAAACGAACTTAAACCCTGGAGGAAAAATGAGTGGATAATCCCACCGGAAGCAAATGGAGAGTTTGTGGCAGGTATGGAAAAGGTTTTGGATATATACAAACAAATACTTGATCCCAGATACTTGAAATCTATTACTGCTTCTCTTATTTGTCATTTTCTCAAATATTTTGTTATTTTCTATAATTTTTCTAATTTATAATAGCGGATTATTTATTAATAAATATTTATTATCTTATTATACGAGCAAATTCTTATAAATTCCTGTAATATTTTTTGAACATCAGCTTTTGTATAATTTTTCAGGAATTGTACCCTTAGACGAGTATGTTGTACCAATAGGCAAAGCAGATGTTAAAAGGGAAGGCACAGATGTTACTGTCATTTCCTGGTCCAATTTAATCCAGGAAGCCTTAAAAGCTGCAAAAGTTCTCGAAGAGGAAGGAATTTCAGCAGAAATTATTGATATCAGAACTCTTATCCCTCTTGATATTGAAACAATAGTTAATTCTGTTAAAAAGACAAATAAAGCCTTTATATCTTCCCAACCGGTAGATCAGGGAAGTTTCAGTTCATACATTGCCAGCAAGATTATGGAAAATGCATTTGATTATCTT
>JAJFVM010000032.1 GCA_021371805.1 bacterium | reverse complement strand
TGTTGTAGGATAAACCTGTAACAGTACTCATATAATTTTGTTTAATAAATTTTAAAAATATTTATCGCATACGTTGCCACGAAATAGCCTTTCAAGGGAGCAACCCCCAATTTTTAAACGGCGATACCGTTTTGTCTGTATCTTTCAATTTCTGCCTGCATAGCTGGTGAAAATGTGTCTTTTGATTGGTTATTTACATTTTGGGGCACTCCATTTGGCGCACCATTGTTGTTACTTACAAAAGGATTTATTTCTTTTTCTAAAAACTCCTCAAAGGTTAAATGCCCGTTTTGTTTGTCGTTCAAAAGCCTACCTCCTGCACCATATACCTCAATTTCATCTTTATCATTTACCACAAATGAAACTTCACCACTTGCCTCTTTACCTTTCAAAATTAAATCAATCGCATTGGTAGGTATAATTAAATTTTTATTAGTCAAAAATTCAGCTTTCTTTTTGCCTACAATCAAACCATTGTATTTTTTTTGATATTCTGATTTAATTTGTGCTTCTTTTTCCAAAATCGCTTTTTCGTATTCGCTCAATTTGGTATTGCTTTCAAATAACTTTTTTTCTAAGTCGGTAAATTTAGCATCAGGCGTTTTTTCTAAATTTTCCTTTATTGTTTTTGCTAAATCCACCCCATCAATTTCATCTATATTTTCAACTGTAACGCCAAAACTTGACGTAATCGCCTTTTTTACTTTTCTCGAACCCTCTGCAAAACCCGCTTTTTTTGACTTATCCAAGTCCTCTTTAAATTCCGAACTACTTTTAAAAAGTGAAATATTATTTTCGCTTATTTTTTTTGTAACTTCAATAATTTCTTCATTCGTTGCATCGTCTTTTTGGATTAAATCAATTTGGCTTTGACTTAATTTTAAATGGTCTGTTAAAAACTTAATTAATTCCATCTTTCTTTTTTCTTTTTGGTTTACCTTCTTCTTTTATTTCACTTTTGGTATTAAGCATTTCATTAATCTTTTCCAATGTTTCCAAAGGCAAATTTAAACCGCCCTCAATCTGTCCATCTTCATTAATTATTGATAACTTCCTTGACTTCGCATATTTTAAGGCTTTCTCATCATCCTTAAATACGCTAAATTCAATTGTGTTACCCGTTTTTAAATCAATTATATGCTTCACGTTCCAAAAATATATATAGAATTAAATGGTATTTGTTTTTTTCTCTCACTTTTCGATTATCCATATCCAAAGATGCCTACATTGGTAACCTCCTTTATTTATACTGAAATTATCAATATTAGTTCCCTCAATCATTCCACGCCCTAAAACTAAGTCGGGTTTTCCTTTTGGACAATATTTGTCTAAAACTTTTGTTAATTGTTCCCTCGAAATTGGGTTACCCATCTTGATTAAGTGGCTACAAATAGGCCTTGAAGTTTCAATTAAACTACCTACATAACGCCCTTTTGTAGGCTTAAATTTCTCGAAAATGTCAGCTTGTAAACTTCCTGTAATTTGCCCTAATGTATCATAAGATACTTGGTTAACATATCTTGGTAATACTTTTGAGGTATTTTTGACTATCTCT
>JAJFVM010000001.1 GCA_021371805.1 bacterium | reverse complement strand
TTGTTTCTTAAGTTATAATTTAATATTAATTCATTTTTTAATTTTTAAAAATATTTTAATTTTGATCATCTGTATTAAGATCGGAGGAAAAAATGGATAAAAGAATATTAGGGAAAACCGGCCAGCAGCTGTCAGTTATAGGTTTCGGGGGAATAGTAGTTATGGATGAGAGCCCTGAAAATGCGGCAATAATTGTTTCAAAAGCAATTGATAGAGGTGTAAATTATTTTGATGTAGCTCCTCAATACGGCAATGCTCAGGAACGGCTTGGCCCTGCACTGAAACCTTACCGGTCAAAAATTTTTTTAACCTGCAAAACACTGATGAGAAACGGAGACGAAGCGGAAACTGATTTCAAAGATTCTTTGAAAAAACTTGAAACAGATTACTTTGATGCTTATTTATTACATTCAGTAAAAACTATAGATGAAGTAAAACAGATAAGCCAACGGAATGGTGCTCTTGAATTTTTCGCTAAAGCCAAAAGCAAAGGATTAATCAGGTATCTAGGATTTTCAGCTCACACGGAACAGGCGGCACTAACTCTAATGGACATCTATGACTTCGATATTGTTGTCTTTCCCGTAAACTGGGCTTGCTGGTTTAACGATAATTTTGGGCCCAAAGTTTTAGCTGCAGCACAAAAGAAAGATCTTGGGATCATCGCATTAAAAGCTCTGGCTAAAAGATTATGGGATAAAAATGAAAAAAGAAAATGGCCAAAATGCTGGTATGCCCCTGTAGATAATTTTGAAGAGGCTTCTCTGGCTTTAAGATTTACACTGTCTCAATCTGTAACTACTGCAATATCACCAAGCCATTCTGAATTATTATGGTGGGCATGTGATATTGCTGACAAACTTACGCCTATAAATGAAAAAGAAATAAAATACCTTAAAGAAAGTTCAAAAAAAGTAAACTCAATAACCAAGGGTTTCCTGGCTAGCTGAATTTTGCCGCGTCTGTTATGGCAGCTTTTTGCGATTTTCATTCAAGCCTTATAAATCCTTTATTTGCAGTTTATTTTAAGAAATTCTTTATTAAAAAAATAAATAAATTCCGATTGACAATTGTAAAAAGACTTGCTATTATATAATTGTTTCTTAGAACAGAAGGCAACAGTCAGAATTGACAGAAATTGCAAACGAAAGAATGTTTAAAGTAAGTTGATTTCGAAACAGCCCTAAGAAAAGTTCTAAGAAGAGACCCCAAGATGTTAAGTAACCTAAGGTCATAAGACTAAGGCTAAGGCGAAAGATAACTTGGGGTTTTACTTTGTTATGCCTCTTCGTCTTCGTTTTTCATCAAGTTCATCCATAACTATTTTACGAATCCGTATTGATTTTGGTGTAACTTCAACAAGTTCACTGTCGTCAATATATTCAAGAGCATCGTCAAGACTCATTATTCGGGGGACATTAAAATGTTCTGCACTGCCATCACCTTTGGAGCGCATATTTGATAAAGCTTTTTCCTTACATACATTAACCCATATATCAGAGCTGCGGGAATTTTGACCTACAACCTGGCTTTTATAAACATTGGCGGCAGGACCATAAAACAGTTCGCCTCTATCCTGAACATTGGTTAAGCCGTAAAGTCTTGTTATACCGGTTTCAGTAGCGACAAGAGAACCTCTCTCCCGTTCCTTCCACTCTCCCTTTTCCGGCATATATTGATAAAATATTGTATTCATGATACCAAGCCCTCTGGTATCTGTCATAAATTCCCTGCGGTAACCAAACAAACCCCTGGTAGGAATAATAAATTCAAGATGAACAATACCATCCTTGGTTTCCATTTTTTTCATTAAACCATAACGGCTGCCTAATTTTTGTATGACCGCACCTGAATATTCCTCAGGAACTTCTATAAATACCTCTTCATAAGGAATCATTTTCTTCCCGTTAATAACCTTTACAATTACCTGCGGCTGCGATACTTCAAATTCAAAACCTTCCCTTCTCAAACGTTCTATAAATATGGCAAGGTGAAGCTCACCCCGTCCTGATACAACCCAGCTGCCGTTTGGGTTGTCCTCAATTCTCAGAGCAACATCATTTTCAAGTTCCTTATAAAGTCTTTCCCTGATCTGTCTGGAGGTCGTAAACTGGCCTTCCCTTCCGGCAAATGGAGAAGTATTAGTCATAAAATTCATTTTAACTGTCGGCTCTTCAATTTGAAGCAAAGGCAATGCCTGGGGATTATCCAGGTCTGCAACCGTCTCGCCTATCATTATGTCCGGAATTCCGGCAATAGCTACAATTTCCCCTGCTTCAGCTTCTTTGACTTCAGTCTGAGCTAAACCCTGAAATGTAACGAGGGAAGTCAGGCGGTATTTTTTCATCTGACCATCTCTGTTTATCAGCATCACTTCCTGACCTGCCTTAATTCTCCCGTTATAAATTCTTCCCCTTGCAATCCTTCCCCTGTAATTATCCCAATTTATAGAGGTCACAAGCATCTGCAGGGGCATATTTATATCACCGCTTGGTTTGGAAATATATTCGATTATTTCATCAAATAGCGGCGTAACATCTTTCATATGCTTTAAATCAGGCGCCAAACCTGCTTTCCCGAATTTTGAAGAAGCATAAATAACCGGAAAATTAGCAGTTTTTTCATCTGCTCCAAGGTCAATGAAAAGATCAAAAGTTTTATTTAAGGCATTATTTATATCAGAATTTGGTTTATCAATCTTGTTTATGACTACAATAATTTTATGTTTTAACTCAAGAGCTTTCTTCAGAACAAATCGTGTCTGAGGCATCGGACCTTCCTTGGCATCAACCAGCAGCAATGAACCGTCAGCCATTTTCAACACGCGCTCAACTTCACCGCTAAAATCGGCATGACCTGGCGTATCAATAATATTTATCTTTATGCCCTTCCAGATTACCGAAGCATTTTTCGAAAAAATTGTAATTCCCCGTTCACGTTCCAGCTCATTACTGTCCATTATGCATGTCGTATCGGCAACTTCTTTATTCAAATGAGTCTTTGACTGACGAAGTAAAGAATCCACCAGTGTAGTTTTGCCGTGATCTACGTGTGCTATAATTGCAATGTTGCGAATTTCCATTATTAATCAGATTCCTATCTAAAATTATACTTAAAAGTTCAACTTTAAAATGTTTATAAAATATTATTTGTTCCCAAACCTTGAAATTTGTACTTAGCGTTGTCTTATATTTTAAATACTTGAATAATTTAAAATTATAAGGATCAAAAGGATGTTTTTATATCCATCTTACAAAGCAATTAATATTAATACTCAAATACCATAATTGCAATAATTATTTTCATTGTCTCATCTGGCAGGTTCAAGAATAGTGTTTTTTACTTAAAACCGGCAAACTATCCATCAAGCTGATAAAAGGCGGATTTGTCAAAGAAAATAGAGACCGGCAGGTTTATTTCGGGGCAGAGAAGTATTTTCCGATTCTATATTTTAAATTTATTATCTTTAGTTTAATTTTCCTGAAGATATTTTTATTATATCTTAATACAATATCATTTGCCGCAAACTTGATTACGACTTCCCGTCCGTATTTTAAGCTTAAATAACGTTTATGTTCATTTATCCAAACATAGAGGTCTGTTTTTGTCCTATTGGGAAATTTCTCAAGTATCCCATAACTTTTTATAATTTCAATTGCAGGCAGATAAATCTTGTCATACCAGATAAGGGATGCTTCTTCAAATGTTATCAGCTTCTCTTTATCTTTTTTATTCTCGTTTAACTGAACCATGAGTTTATTAATCTGGCCCAGTAAAAAATCGTACTGTCCAGGTGAAGTAATTCTGGTTTTAATATCAGGCCTGTTTTTCTTTAGTCCGGTAACATTAAGAAACTTTTCTCTTTCAATCTGGAGGAATATATCCTTAGGGTCCATATCACTTGTTATGGTAGCATCTGTTAAAAATTCAATAACTTCGGCATCAATAAATCTAACACCCATTTTTTTTGAAACACTGACCCTGTGGTGGCCATCGACAACAAAATATATTCCACTTACTTTATAAAGCAATACCGGTGGCAATATGACATCCTTGGCTATCAGATTATGAATGTGCGCCCACCTTCTCTGGAGATGATTTTTCTTGGGGAGAAAATATTTATCAAAATCTTTATACCTGTCAAAACTCCCAACTATATTTTCCACCGGAACAGCCAGAATTCCAAGATATGATTGTTTGTAAAGTCCAAATCCTTTTCTTATCTGTTCAAAGGACAGAAGTTCGCTATTCCTTCCGATCAGGAAATATTTAAGGTTTTTAAGCAATGATACAAACCTTGCATTTTCAAAAGCCTGATTTGAAATACCGTAATCTTTTGTTGGTTCTTCTTCCATATTTTTTTCGCTAATGTTTTATAAAATAATCTAATTCTTAAAAAAATTCTTAAAAATTACATTTCAATAACTTTGTAGCCGTATGCATTTATAATCTTTGTGCCGTTTACTTCGG
>JAJFVM010000248.1 GCA_021371805.1 bacterium | reverse complement strand
GAACCATCATTTGAATGTGAACTTTCCGGTATAACTTCAATCCTGCCCTCGAGTCCTTTTGATGCTTCAATGATATAGTTGCTGCCTTTTGAATTCTCCAATGCTTTTTCAAGCCATCCTTCAATTCCTCCGCCATTTATGATCAGTATCTTGCTTTCGGATACCTGAACAAAATCCCTGGGGACAGGCTCAAATTCATGCGGATCAATGCCTATTGGCATCAGAGATTTTACCGATAATCTGCCTTTGGCAATGTTTTGCGAAATATCAGCTAAAAAAGTTTAGGCGGCTAACGCGCTTGGGATTCCGGCACTATTCTTAAGAACTTCTTCGACTGATACCCGGCTGTCATCATACCCAGGTCTGTCTGAATCTTCAGCAGTATCTTCATTTTTACATGCATAAGTACCAAAGATTGTCAGAACAAAAATAAAAAAAATTAAAAAAGCATATACCAGTCTGATCTTGTTTTTGTAAGACAAATTCATTTCACAAATCTGCTAAAGTAATTATAAAATGTCTTAATATTAATAAAAGAATACGGATTTCTCACTTTTATTCATTATATATTAATATTTATGTCAATAGTCAAACTTATTCATCGAATTATAGAATAAATATGAAAATGAGCTTATAATTATTGCATAATTTTGTATTTAACAATATTTATATATTATTGTTTAAAGTTTATGGATATTGAAAAAATAAAACTGTATTTTTACAGCTTCAAGACAAAGATCGGAGAGATTTATTATATCTGGTCCGAATCTGCTCCTGATACGGAAAACCAAAAAACCGGTAAGGCAAATTATTCTGTAAATTTCATAGGACTGGGCGAAGAAGCTTTCAATAGCTATATGAACAGGATTGCAAAGAATTTTTGTAAATCAGAGCCGGTAATATTGGAAAACCGTAATAAACATATTGAGGATGAAATCAATAATTTCCTCAATGGAAAATCAAAAAAAATTAATCTTGAACCTTATTTTCTGTTTGGCAGTGATTTTGAAAAATCGGTATGGTCGGTACTTATGACAATTCCCTTCGGGCAAACAATAAGCTATAGAGAAGTTTCTGTTTTAGCTGAAAGACCGGATGCCTGGAGAGCGGCAGGTACTGCAATAGGGAAAAATCCACTTTTGCTTTTGGTTCCATGCCATAGAGTCATAAAAAGCACCGGTGAAATAGGCTATTTTTCATGCGGAGTTGAAATCAAAAAGTTTTTGCTGGATTTGGAGAGCTGCTAATTTTACCCCAAAATATAGTTTTTGCAGAAATCAGTGCATTTAAATTTAACTGAAAAGATAATGATATTTCACAATGTGCCAAAAATCCGCAATTTTTACATGAAATATTTTTAACCCTGTTTTTTAAATAGCACCCATAGTTTATTGTTCCATCCGGGTCAACACTGGCAACAAGATAATCTTCACATTTCCAATCATTATTTATCATCTTTTTTAGGGCAGTTTCTGAATCCAATATATTAAACTTTCTATTTTTAAGTTCTATGATTTTATTGATTATCTCTTCTTTTTCTTTCACGCTTAAGCGCAGGTCTTCAATTCCCTCGTAAGGATAAAAGAATTGCACAGTTATTCCATACACCTTGTCTTGCAAAAATTTTATTAATGCTGTGACATCTTTAAAGTTAATTTTACTTATCGTAATATTAATTATTATCTTCTTTGTGCCGTTGTTTTTAATGTTTTTCATTATCAGGTCAAAGACATTGCCTCTTATTTTATTTTGTGTCTCCTTGAGCCCGTCCAGGCTGATAAAAATGATGTCACTGTCAATTGCTGATAAATCCAATGTGCCATTGGTTGTTATTGCAGTAGAAAAAAAATAAGTTTTTGAAAGATTTATAACATCATTTATATTTTTATTTGCTTTATTATCTTTCCATAATAAAGGTTCGCCTCCTTCAAATATTGCTATCTTCACTCCGTCTTCATAAAGTTTTTTTAAGGTTCTTTTTACTTCATCCCATGAAAGGCTTTGTTTTTTTTCATTTTTCCAGAATGGGCAATGCAGGCATTTTAGATTGCACCTGTTTGTAAGCTTTATACCGGCAAGAAGGGGTTTTTTAAATTTTTTAGACAGCCTGCTTCTTATCCAGAAAAGGAATAAATAATAAACCTGGTAGAATTTGCTTTTTTTAAGTTTTACTGCTGATTTTTTCATATAATTTTTAAATTATACATAATTATTTTACTGTTAATTTGGTATAATTTTTATAATTCTTAATAATAAAATATTATTTAATGCTTTTGTATTTTAATTTTTTAAAAAATAAATTCTGATTAATTTTTAACATAAAAAAATTGTTTTAACCAGCGAGCAAATAGTTATAATTATTTTAAGATATGATAAAGAAGTTAATAACTGATGGATTATTTTAATAAAACAATATAGAAAGTTTTTATTTATGGCAAATTTTTTTAAAAATTTTAAAAATTTTTTTTCCGCTTCTCCTTCTTCTTTAAATGGAAATTTATTAAAGCTTAAAGTTAAATGTAAAAGATGTTCTGAGGAAATAACCATAGACTTAAGAAAAACAAGCGATTTTTCAAGAGTGTATGAAGAAGATAATCCTCCGGCAAAATCCGCATTTTTCCTGAGAAAGGAAATTCTTGGAAATAAATGCAATAATTTAATATATGTAACCGAATATTTCGATGAAAATTTCAATCTGATTTCAAAAGAAATAGAAGGTGGAGAATTTTTATAAATTTTTTTTAAAAATAGTATATTTTTTAGATTATTTAACTTTTTTGTGTTAAAATTTTCTGGCTTGCTTTTTGTTTTGAGGGAATCCACTATCTTTAAGGATTAGCATGGAGTTTGTAAAAAATTTAACCATTGTTATCCTGGCTGCCGGTAAGGGCAAAAGGATGATGTCCTCTATACCTAAAGTTCTTCATAACATTATCGATAAACCGATGATTTATTATGTCTTAAGAGAAGCCGGTAAACTCAATGCCGATAATATTTTTGTAATTACCGGATATGAGCATGAAATTCTTGAAAGTTATCTTGCAGATAATTTCCCTGATGCAGTGCCTGTCTATCAGGAAAAACAGCTGGGGACAGGTCATGCAGTAAGTCTTCTTAAGAGTTTTGTAAATGAAAAATGGGGAAGTGTTCTTGTACTTGCAGGAGATTGCCCTTTAATAAAAAGCGAAACACTTGCATCTCTGGTAACCAGCCGGCAAAACGGCAGTTATGCGGCCTGTCTGATAACCGCTCTTTTGGACAACCCTTTTGGCTATGGAAGAATAATTAAAAATCAGAATGGAGAAATCGTGAAAATAGTCGAAGAATCGGATGCTGCACCGGATGAAAAATTAATAAAGGAAATAAATCCTTCCGTTTATTGTTTTGACGCCGGAGCTTTGTTTGGCAGCATTTCTTCTATAAATTCAAATAATTTTCAAAAAGAATATTATCTTACAGATATAATCGAGAAATTCACGGAAAAAAATTTAAAATCCTCAGCCTTTTTAGTTGATGACAGCAATGAAATTTTGGGTATAAATGACAGAATTCAGCTTTCGGGCGTCCAGAAAATAATGCAAAAAAGAATTAATGAAAATTTAATGGCTTCCGGTGTTACAATTGCAGACCCGGATTCCACCTTTATTGGTGCGGATGTTCAGATAGAAAATGATACAATCATAGAGCCTTTTTCTTTTATCAAAGGAAAAACAATAATAAAAAAAGGATGTACGATTGGCCCTTTTGCGCAGATATTTGATTGCGAAATAGATACAGGAACAATAATTAATTCCGCCGTTATAAAAAATGCCGTGATTGGCAAAAACAATAATATCGGACCTTACAGTTATATCCGTCCGGGGACTATAACAAATGAAAATGTAAAGGTTGGCGGATTTTGTGAAGTAAAAAAATCAATCATAGGAAGCAACAGCAAAATTCCTCATCTGAGTTATATCGGAGATGCCGAAATGGGTTCGAATATAAACATAGGAGCTTCTTCGGTGACATGCAACTATGATGGATACAGAAAGAATAAGACTGTTATCGGTGATAATGTTTTTATAGGTTCCGATACGATGCTTGTCCCGCCTGTAAAGATTGGTAAAGGTGCAATAGTTGCGGCCGGTTCCGTAATAACTGAAGATGTACCCGAAAATTCAATGGCAGTTGCCAGAAGTAAGCAGGTTAATATACCGGAAGGTGCGGTAAAATATAGGAAAAAGAAAAAAAGTTCAAAATAAGAGGGAGCTTAAAACATGAGGGATTATCCTACCAATAAAAGAATGATGCTTTTTTCAGGTTCTTCAAATCCTGCCTTATCTTTAAAAGTTGCTGAATATCTAAATATTGAATTAGGGCAGATAGAGAGAAAAAGGTTCAAAAACGGGGAAATATATGTAAGATTTAATGAAAGTGTCAGGGGAGCA
The DNA here is from genome assembly GCA_021371805.1 of bacterium. GTDB lineage: Bacteria > Actinomycetota > Humimicrobiia > Humimicrobiales > Humimicrobiaceae > JAMDDL01. Next base: position 13,324 of record JAJFVM010000248.1, on the reverse strand, counting down.
GACATATTTTTAATTCAGACATGCTCAGACCCTGTAAATGACAATATAATGGAGCTCTTGATAATGATAGATGCTCTTAAAAGAGCATCCGCAGGAATGATAAATGTGGTTATGCCCCATTACGGATATGCAAGACAGGATAAAAAAGCGGAAGGCAGGGAACCGATAACTGCTAAATTGTTTGCAGATATTCTGCAGGTTGCAGGAACAGACAGGATGATTGTTGCTGATTTACATATTGCAACCATACAGGGATTTTTTGACATCCCGGTTGATCATGTAACAGCAATACCAATAATTGCGAAATATTTTAAGGAAAAGCAATTATCAAATGCTGTAATTGTAAGCCCGGATGTAGGCGGAGTTAAAAGAGCAAGCATCTTTTCCAAGCAGCTTGGTTTTCCCCTTGCAATACTTGACAAGAGAAGGCCTTCTCATAATGTTGCGGCAATTGAACATATAGTCGGAGATATTGAAGGTAAGGATGCAATAATATTTGATGATCTTATAGATACCGGAGGTACTTTGGTTGAAGCTATAGACATTTTGCTTGAACATGGAGCTAATAAAGTTTATGCGGCTGCAACTCATCCGATATTTTCAGGAGATGCTCTTGAAATTCTTGGAAATTCAAAAGCAGAAGAAATTATTGTTGCCGATACAATTCCAATTAAAAAAGACTATAACAGGGATAAGATCAAGCAGCTTTCAATAGCTAATCTTCTTGCAAAAACAATAAAAAAAGTTTATGATTGCAAGGCTGTAAGTGATTTATTTAAAGGCGAAAATTTAGTTTAAGTTTAATCATATTTAGTACTGGAAAGAGGAAATATTAAAATGGAAAATTTGGTGCTTGAAATAGCAAAAAGAAGCTCCGAAGAGCTAAAAAATAATGCGTCAAGAAGGCTTAGAAAATCGGGATTTATTCCCGCTATATTATATGGTTTAAAATCTGAGCCATTAAACATTAAAGTAGAATTAAAAGGCTTTAAGGATTTAATAAAAGGTAAAGGCATATCAAGCCATATTTTTAATTTGCAGTTAAAAGAAGATGGCGGAAAAGACAAAAAAATTGCTGCTCTTATCAAGGATTTTCAGATAGAACCCCTTTCAAGAGAATATTCCCATCTTGATTTTGTAAGGATTAAAATGGAACAGGAAGTAACTATACAGGTTCCGATTTTAATTTTAAACGAAGAAAAAGCATATGGTATAAAAGAAGAAGGCGGAGTTTTGCAGCATGGTTTAAGGGAAATGGAAATCGCATGTCTTCCTAAAGATATTCCTGATCATATTGAAATAGATATTACCGAATTGAAAATCGGCGCTATTTTAAAGGTTTCTGATGTCAAAGTTGAAAATAATATAAAAATTTTAAGCGATGCCGATGAAATGGTTTTAACAATTATTCACGCTACTCAGTTAAAAGAAGAAGAGATTGCAGCTCCTGAAACAGAAGAAGCTGAGCCTGTAATAATTAAGAAAGAGCGAGCTGAAGAAGAAAAAGAAGAAAAATCAAAATGATTTTGATTGCTGGACTTGGAAATCCGGACAAAGAATATTATTTAACAAGGCACAATATAGGTTTTATTGTAATAGAAAAATTTCTGGAAAGTCTTGGTGTTAAGGAAAGGAAAAGAAAGTTTAAATCAAAAACAGCATCTGCATTAGTGGCAGGTGAATCAATTTTAGTTATGCAGCCGCTTACTTATATGAATGAAAGCGGCTTTGCGGTTTCAATGGCCAGAAAATTTTATAAAGATGAAATAAAAAAGATACTTGTCGTTCATGATGATATTGATCTGGAATTCGGGAAATTGAAGTTTAAGAGAAATGGCGGAAATGCCGGCCACAAGGGGCTTATTTCAATCTCTCAGCTAAACGCCAATGTCGAATTTGACAGATTAAGATTCGGTGTAGGAAGACCGCCGGGAGTAAAAGCTGCAGCAGATTATGTTCTTAAAAATTTCAGCAAGACTGAACAGAAAGAGCTTGATTTATTGCTTGCACTTTCGGTAGATGCTGTAAAAGATTATATTGGTTTTGATATAGATTACTGTATGAATAAATATAATTAAAAGAATGTGAATATAACCATAACCGGAAACAATAAAAATTCCGGTTTATTTTGTATTAATTATCAGTTGTTACCGGTCAGTCTTCATATTTAAAATCCTTTTGACTTCACATAATTTTATGTTTTTGAACAATTTTTTAAAAGAAAAAAACTGGCAGAAGTTTATGGTAAATCCTAAACCTGATATTTATGCCAGTGAAAACATATGGCCCTTTGTAATTGAAGGAATTTTTAATTTATATAAGATTCCTTTTATTGTCATTACATCTACTTTTGATAAAAATGCCGAGTTGGTCGAGGATGCCGAGTGCATCGGCAATAAAAAAAATTACCTGAATTACCCCTATCTGGGCGAAGGGATTTTTTTCAGAAACAAGCAGATAAACGGCCAGTATCTTTCTGAAAGGCTTGATACTTTAAAGAAAATTGAGTCATATAAGCAAGATGAAAAACCGTTTTTAATTGTAACAAGTGCTTCTTCCTTGATTAACCTGATGCCAAAAAATCCGAAAGGCAGCTTTTCAGATTTTAAGGTTTTGAAAGGAAGTAATTATAAAAGGGAAAGCTTGATAGAAAATCTGATAAACTTTGGATATGAAAGAGTTCACAGGGTATATGATAAAGGCGAATTCAGCATAAGGGGAGACATTATAGATATTTATGACATCTCCGAATTAAACCCGGTCAGGCTTGACTTTTTTGATGATGATCTTGAGCATATTAATTATTATGATGTTTTATCTCAGGAAAATTCTTCAGATTTAAGTGAATTATCTATAACCCCAAATCTTAATCCATGGAAGATACAGGATAAAAAAGATGCACTGCTTAAAATGAAAAACGGCAATAAAATGCAGGAATATATTTCGTTGATTGATCTGTTCAAGCAGAAAATTGAAAAGTTCGGAATAATAATCTGCGATCCTCTGGAAGTATATCTTAAAATTAAAAGCGAAATTGACATTATTGAAAAATCAATATCTTCGGAAAGTGAAAATTTAATTATCGATGATGTTGATTTCATAAAAAGATATATTCCTGAAAAAGATTTCCTGGAAAATGAAACTACCGTACTGAGATTTAATTTATTTTCATCAAGGAAAGAATTTTTTGATGAAAATGACTTTGAGTTCGGCGACATAAAGACCCAGAAACAGAATTTCGGCAACCCCGGAGCTTTTATCGAAAATCTGAAGAGTGATATAAAAAACAATAAAAAAATATTGATATCTCTGGACAATAATGAAAGGATTAAAAAAATTCAGGAGCTGTTGATTGAATCGGGCCTGCCTTTTGATCTGCTTGATAAGAATAAAGATTTTGAGCTTAGCGAAATTAAAAATAAAGTTGTAAGCCTGCTGAGCTTAAAACTTTTCAGAGGTTATGAGTCAAATGATTTTTCAATTTATGGTGAACTGGATATATACGAGCAGATTGATGCCAGAAGAAAAACAAGTTTAAGATTGTTTTCAAAGAGTTTTGCTGAATTTAAACCCGGAGATTTTGTTGTTCATAAGACACATGGAATAGGCAGATATATTGATGTTGTTTCCGAAAACATCGGCGGAATAAAAAAAGATTATTTTTTAATTGAATATGCAGATAAAGATAAATTATACGTTCCTACCTGGCAAGCTGAAAGAGTCCATAAATATGTCGGGGACAGTGATCCTCAAGTCACATCATTAAACTCAAAACAATGGGATAATTTAAAGATCAAAGTAAGAAAATCAGTGAAAGTTCTTGCCCTAAATCTGGCAAAACTTTATGCTGAAAGAGAAAAAGCAGAAGGTTTTGCTTTTCCGTCCGACAGTCCATGGCAGAAAGAAATTGAAGATTTATTTCCATTTAATGAAACCGAGGATCAGCTTAAAGCTATAGACTATGTCAAAAATAAAATGCAGGAACCTAAACCTATGGATATTTTGCTTTGCGGAGATGTAGGGTTTGGTAAAACTGAAGTTGCAATAAGGGCAGCATTTAAGTCCATGGAAAGCGGGAAACAAGTTCTCATGCTTGTTCCCACAACGATACTTGCTGATCAGCATTTCAATAATTTTAAAGAAAGATTTAAGAACTATCCGGTTACCGTCGAAGTTTTAAGCAGGTTTAAAACAAAATCCAGGCAAAGGCAAATCGTACAGGATTACAGCGAAGGCAAAGTCGATATGCTTATAGGAACCCACAGGATTTTACAGGATGATATAAAACCAAAAGATATAGGTCTTCTTATTATAGATGAGGAACAAAGATTCGGAGTAAATGCCAAGGAAAAATTAAAATTATTAAGGAAAGAAATCGATGTATTGACTTTGACGGCAACCCCTATTCCAAGGACGCTTTATATGTCACTTACCGGCATAAGAGACATAATTTTAATTGAAACCTATCCGGAAAACAGGCACCCGATTAAAACATTTGTAGGCAGAAAAAACATAATGATAATAAAAATGGCAATTGAAAGGGAGATTGAAAGGAGCGGGCAGGTTTACTATGTATCCAACAGAATAATGGGTATAGATCATTTATGTTTTGAGCTGAAAAAACTTATCCCGCAGGCTAAAATAGCAATTACACACGGACGGATGGAAGGAAGACAGATTGAGAAGATAATGGAGGATTTTGTTAATAAAAAATATAATGTTCTGCTTACCACTACAATAATTGAATCAGGGATGGATATACCGAATGTAAATACTTTAATTGTTGAGAATGCGCAAAGATTCGGACTTTCACAGCTATACCAGTTAAGAGGCAGAGTAGGTCGTTCATCCGAAAGAGCTTATGCTTACTTTTTCTATACCGACAGGGATAATTTAACCTTAAGTGCGCTTGAAAGGCTTAAAGCTATTGATGAATATACCGAACTGGGTTCCGGTTATAATATTGCCATGAAGGACCTGGAAATAAGAGGAGCAGGGGAACTGCTTGGAGCAAACCAGCACGGGCACATGAATAGCGTTGGTTTTGATCTGTATTGCGAAATCATCAGGGAAGAAATTGAAAGGCTTAAAGGAAATGAGCCGCAGGAAGATTTGAATGTACAGATAGAACTTCCGGTAAGTGCTTACATCCCTAAAACCTATATCAAAAGTGAAGAAGAAAGAATAAATGTTTATAAAAACCTGGCAAATGCAGGGAGCATTGAAGAAATAAATAAGCTTAAACTGAGAATTTTTGAAAAATACGGCAATATTCCTGCAGTGTTTGAAAATCTGATATTAATTTCCAGGATAAAGATGCTTTTAAAGTCAAAAAATATCAGCAGGATAACCTTCAGGAAAAATAAGGGAATTATAATTAAGCCGGTTATTCTGTCACAGGTAAAAGCATTAAGATTAAATCAAAAAAATAAAAATATTATTTATAATTTTAAGGACAAATCGATTATAATATCTGTTTTAGGTGCTAATATAAAAATGGATGTTATTTCGGATATTGTTAGTGATATAATAAGCGTTATTTAAAGTTGTATGGATAAAATTGATCAGATTTATTTTGTATAGGAATTTTAATTATTTTATTTTTAGATAGGAGAAAATATAAATTGAAAAAGAAAATTTTTTTATTTTTTATAATTACATTGATAACGATACTGGCGATGACATTAAGTGCCTGTACGTCTTCACTGGCAAATGTGAATGGCTATAAAATTACGCAAGGGGAGATCGATAAATATTTGAGTTCAGCCAAGGTGCAGAATCCCGATCTTTTTAAGGCTGAAAATAAAGATGATCTTTTGAAGGCTGAAGCTCAAATTATTGACTACATTATTGCAAACAAACTTATTGAGAAATATGCAGGAGAAAATAAGTTATCAGTTACCGAAAAAGAATTTAACGATGAATACAGCAAATTACAGACCACTTCCTTTAAGACAATTGAAGAATTTAATAAGTATCTGAAAGATAGTGGTATCGATGAAGATTTATTAAAAACTCAGCTTAAAAACCAGCTTCTGGCAAATAAGGTTTATGAAAAAGTAACGGCAGATATAACGGTTGCAGATACGGAAATACAGAAATATTATGACGATAATAAAGACGCATTTATTATGCCTGCACAGATAAAAATAAGCCATATTTTAATTAAATACGGAGATCAGGATACGGCCAAGAAAACTAAGGAAGCCGCACTTGAAAAAATAAGAATGGTCCAGCAGAAAATTGCCGATGGCGAAACTTTTGAAAATATGGCAAATAAATATTCCGAGGATGAAAACTCAAATACCACAGGCGGCGATAGAGGTTATTTTTCAAAAGGCCAGCTTGTAACTGAATTTGAAAATGTTGCGTTTACTTTAAATGTCGGGCAGATAAGTGATATTGTTGAAACCACTTATGGTTTTCATTTAATCAAGGTTACTGATAAAAAAGATGAAAGCATGAAAACTTTTGATGAAGTTAAGGATTCGATAAAACAATATCTTGAAAGTAATTTGAAAAGCGATAAGTTTAATAAATTTCTGTTAGGTCTTAAAGATGCTGCGGTAATTAAATACAGCAAGGATATTGAAGAAGCAAATAATGCGACTACGACTACTGCTGCTCAGGGAACGACTTCAACAACCGGTTCCGGTACGCAAACAACAACGGGAACCGAAACAAGCAGCAGCCAAAGTCCAACAACACAGGAACAGATGGTGACTCCTAGTTCTTAATGAAAATAAACATAAATGAACTTGAAAAGAATAATAACATCAAAGAGCTGTTTGAGATGCTGGTCGAAACGCTTGCTCATCTGAGATCTCCAGAAGGCTGTATTTGGGATAGGGAGCAGGATCATGATTCGATAAAAAGAAATATGGTTGAAGAAGCATACGAAGCTGTTGATGCGATTGAGAGCAGAGATTATCAGAGCTTAAAGGGAGAATTAGGCGACCTGCTTCTCCAGGTCATTTTTCATTCACAGATTGCTGTTGAAAAAAATGAATTTGACCTTTCCGATGTTATAAAGGAAATAATAAAAAAACTTTACAGGCGTCATCCGCATGTTTTTGGTGATAAAAATTTTAACAGTTCTGCCGAAGTTTTAAGCAGCTGGGAAGAAATAAAGAAAACCGAGAGAAAAAATAATCCCAAAAAGACAGAGTCTATCTTTAGTGATATTCCGAAGATATTGCCCTCACTGCATTATGCTTATGAAATACAGAACAGAGCTTCCAGGCTTGGATTTGACTGGGAGGAGACAGGAGGTATTTTTGACAAGATCAAAGAGGAGATAGATGAATTAACGGATGAATTTAAAAAGAGTGATAATGCAGCTTTAGAAAAAGATAGTGAGCATGATACTTGTTCTGATAATATATTTAAGGTTAAGGATGAAATAGGTGATATATTATTTAGTATGGTTAATTTATCAAGACATCTTGATGTTGACAGTGAAGAATGCCTGAAACGTACATGTGGCAAATTTATAAGAAGGTTTAATGAGATTGAAAAACTGGCAGCTTCAAGAAGCCTTGACTTTAAAAACCTTTCGCTTAAAGAAAAAGATAAGCTTTGGGATGAAGTAAAAGAAATGGAAGATAAATAATTTTCGCATCCGGTAAATGCAAATTATTGTTCTTTACATTAAGTCAATTCGATATATAATACATTTATATAAATAGTCATTTAGCTAAAAGTAATAAAAACGTAGCACTATCATATATTATAAATAAAAAATAGTAGTAATATAACAGCCATGGGCAGGAATACACAAGTTGTAAGCAGTATTTCCCGGAAAACCAAATTAAATATAGTCAGTGTTGTCTTTATCCTCTTCATTATTATAAGCATAATACTTTCAATTAACCCTATTGTCACGATGATTGATAAAAGAAACCAGATTTCTTCACTTGAAAACAAGCTTAATTCGCTAAGAAAAGAAAACATCGAACTTCTTGCGGCAGAAAAGAGTTTGTATGACGAAGATATTATAAAACAGGAGGCATTAAAGCAATTTAATTTTACTACTCCAGATGATAAGATTGTATATAATGTCAATGAAATAGACAAACTGAAAAGAGACGAAAGCTCTTCAAATAATCTGGGGAGTGGGGAAAAAGCAATATATTCCAATAATAACTTGTGGGAAAATTTAAAGATTCTTTACTACAAAGAAATTTATAAAGAGGAAAATTAATCTAAAATTTACTATCAGTTATTATAAATTATGAACCTTGCCTCAATAGATGTCGGTACAAATTCAACACGGCTTTTAATTACCTGTTTTAAAAAGGATATTTTTATACCATTAATAAGAGAAATGGAGATTACCCGTCTTGGAAAAGGCATAAGGGAAACAGGTAATATATCAAATGAAAGTGCAGAACTTACAGTTAACACATTAACAAGATATAAATCATTAATTAATAAATTCAATGCAGGAAGATTTAAAGCTGTAGGGACAAGCGCGTTAAGGCGTGCAAAGAACAGCAGTGATTTTATAAATCAGGTTTTCGATAAAACTGGCATAAAGATAGAAATAATAAGCGGGGAGAAAGAGGCAGAATACAGTTTTAATGGTGCAGTAAGGAGTCTGGTTGCATCTGATAAGATTATTATTCCTGAAAAACTGCTGGTCGTTGATATTGGAGGAGGAAGCAGTGAATTTATTTTCGGAAGAAAAGATTTTAAATTTTTTAAAATAAAAAGCATAGATACAGGCTGTGTCAGTACAACTGAAAATTTTTTAAAATCCGACCCGCCGGCAGCAGATGAAATAATGTTTTTAAGATCAAGCATAAAAGAGAAGTTAAAGAAAGAGTTGGTTAATTGCTTTAAAAACAATAATGATGAATTCGTCATTTTAGGACTTGCCGGGACAATTTCATCTCTTGCAGGAATTTCCATAGGACTTAAAAAATACGAGATGGAAAAGCTGAATTATTTAACTCTTGATTTAAACAGAATTACAGAAATTTTCGATATGTTATGTGGTTTAAATCTAGAGCAAAGAAAGAAAATTCCAGGTCTTGATCCCAAAAGAGCTGATGTAATTATAGCGGGAATAGCTATCGTACTGGAGGTCATGACTTATTTTAAAAAGAATGAAATAATTGTCAGTGAAAATGATATTTTAGATGGAATTGTTTACAGTTTAGTTAATTTTTGATATTATTCTTTTAGTTTTTTGCCAGGTGCAAAATTGCTTTTTTAAGACTTATCTCTTTACTCTTTTTAAATGCCCGGGTGGCGGAACAGGTAGACGCAACGGACTTAAAATCCGTTGAGGCATCGCCTCGTGCCGGTTCGATTCCGGCCTCGGGCACCAATACTGCTGGTAACGGGTAACTCAGAAGACAATTCAGAATATTATTAACTAATTTATTAACTTGGTGGTTTGCATCTTTCGCAAGGTCTGTAACCTGCCTCTTTTGCTTCATTATTGTAAATATGTAAATATTGATCATAAGATTTTTACCAGTAATTATTTCGTTGGTTTGATGAGTGTTTTATATAAAAAATTAGGAATGATAAAATAGTTGATAATGCCTTTTAGATAATAGTGCTTTCTTATGCTTTGATTTTTTTCTTTTTATCCTTCACTTTTACCACATCTTAAATGCGTATTGAAGATTTCTAAACATATCTTCAATGGATTTAACTTCAATAGTGATATTTCTGTTAAATACCCACAATTTAAAAATAAAGAAGCATATAAAGAAAATAGCGGCAAGTGCAAATGCTTTTATAATCCAGTTCTCGACTTTGCCATAATTGCTGAGTAATATTATTATTAATTTGGTTACTATATAGATCGCAATTGCAATTAAAAGAACCGTAAGCATTTTTCCTCCTTATATTGGATTTCTTAATTTTTTTTTTATCTAAACTTATTTGAATTTTAAACTTATTATCGCAAAAAAATCACTAAATATGAAAAAATATTAGAAATTTTTTTTAAATAAGCATAAAAATTATGAAATTGAATCAGAAAAGTATGGGTTTAAATCAAAAATATATAAAAACAAGCAATAAAAATAAAAAAGAGCGGTTTTTGGGAAAACCGCTCGGAGGGGAAATGAATCTTAAATATTTTATCAAATCTAATTAATTTTACAATATTATTTTTTCTATATTAATTTATTAAATTAAAAAAAATTTTGTAATTTAATTATGATTTAATTAAATTAAAGAAAATTTTGTAATTTAATCATAAATTTAAATTTTTAAGCAATGCCGGAACATGTTTTTCCCAGCCAAGTGCCTGGATATGAATTCCCTGGACAAATGGCTTTACTTTATCTATCAAATCCGCAGTTATTTCAAGCATTGCTGAAACTTTATCCTGCGTGGCAGCCATTTTTTTAATTATTGAATCCGGCACAAAAACACCCGGAACAAATTTATTCATATAGTTAGCCATTTTTTCAGATTTAAGCAAAATTATACCTGCAAGTATAGGGGTCTTTATATCGTCTTTATTGACTCTTTCCATGAATTTTTCAAAAGACTTGGCATCAAAAATTGCTTGTGTCTGAAAAAATTGTGCTCCGGCATTTATTTTTTTCTGCATTTTCAGTAATTGAAGTTCCAAAGCCGGCTTTGTGTCTGCACCCGGATTGACAACTGCTCCTTTAAAAAAGGACGGCTTTCCTGTCAGTTCCTTACCTGCCAGATCAAATCCGCTTTCAAGTTTTTTCATAGTCCAAAGCAGACTTACAGAGTCAAGATCGTATACGGGTTTTGCCTGCGGATGGTCGCCGATAGTAGTATGATCTCCGGTCAAAGAAAGCACATTCCTTACCCCAAGTACATAAGAACTGAGAAGGTCGGATTGGAGAGCAAGCCTGTTTCTGTCTCTGCAGGTCATTTGGAATATCGGCTCAATCCCCATATCTGTTAAAAGATGGCATGTTGCCAGAGAGCCTAGTCTCATAACTGAACTTTGCAGATCTGTTACATTTACTGCATCAACGATTCCTTTCAAAATCTGAGCCGTATCTTCTATTTCTTTTATGTCTATTCCCTTTGGCGGCCCTATTTCACAGGTAACTGCAAATTTACCTGCCTCCAAAGATTTCTGAAGAGCTGTTTTCTTCACCTCTTCAACTGCTGCATTAACTCCGGTGGTATTATTTTCCATTAATCCTCCATGTATAATAGATGATAGAGCGTAACGAAATTTTAAATAGATAAATTATAGTATTGTTTTTTTTATAATTAAAGAAAAAAAATCAGAGGTTTATTAATTTTTTTTATTATTGCACAATTAAAATTAAAACGTTAATAAATTATTTAATAACCGTAAAATAGAAGTAAAATATAAAATATCATATTTAAATGTATAGACTATGTAAACAATAAAAATTTCTTATGGATATGCCTGATAAAAAAAATAATTTTAAAAAATATGAAACATTGGAATATCTTTCCGATATAAAGCTTAAAGTTTATGGAAAAAGCATAAAAGAAATTTTCAGGAATGCTGCGGAAGGAATGTTTGCCTTAATTACAGATATCAAAAAGATTGAAAAAGCAGTTGAAAAGAATATAGAGATCACCATAAATGAAAAAATAGAAATTGAAGATCTGCTGATAATCTGGCTTGAAAAACTCTTATTCATAAATGAAGTTAACAGCATGGTTTTTGCCGAATTTAATATTGATAAATTAATAAACCGGGATGATAAAAGTGCAATTATTGCAAATGTAACAGGTGAAAAAATCAATTTAAAAAAACATGAAATATTAATACAGATAAAAGCACCTACTTATCATGATCTTAATATTAACAGAAATGACAGAACAGGTATATTTACGGTTGAAATTGTTTTTGACGTATGACTTTATTGCATGAAGAAGGGAGGTAAATTACATTGAAAGAATTTGAGATAAAAAAAATATCGGATTATAAATGGGAACTTGTATTAAATAAGGAATTAGGAATGAGGGTTCCGGGAATAATATTTTCCGATAAACAACTTCTTGACTATGCTTCAAAAGAGGAAACACTGGCACAGGTGGCAAATGTTGCCAATATGCCTGGAATTTTAAAAGCTTCTTATGCTATGCCGGATATTCATTACGGATACGGCTTTCCGATAGGAGGGGTTGCGGCTTTTGATATTGATGAGGGGGTTATATCACCGGGAGGTGTAGGATTTGACATAGCATGCGGAGTACGGCTGCTCCGCTCTGATCTGGAATACGAGGATATTAAAAAAAGACTTGAACTTCTGATGAGCAATGTGTTTTCAAGTGTTCCAAAAGGACTGGGAACAAAAGGCAGGATAAAGCTTAATGAGAAGGAAATTTTTAATATTTTTAAAAATGGGGCAGTCTGGGCGATAAAGAGCGGATACGGTTGTGATGAAGACAGATATCATATTGAAGAAGAAGGATGCATGGATGGTGCGGAGCCGTTAAATGTCAGCAAAGAAGCAATCATGAGAGGTTTTGACCAGGTCGGGTCGCTTGGTTCAGGAAATCACTTTATTGAAATACAAAAGGTAGATGAAATTTTTGACAGGACTGCTGCAAAGAGAATGGGATTACATGAAGGTCAGGTCACCGTAATGATCCACTCGGGATCAAGAGGACTTGGGCATCAGGTTTGCAGTGATTATCTTAAAGTAATGCAAAATGCAGTTAAAAAATATGACATAATTCTGCCGGACAGGCAGCTTGCATGTGCTCCTGTTAACTCTGCTGAAAGCAGGAAGTATTATTCCGCAATGGTATGCGCCGTTAATTTTGCTCTTGCAAACAGACAATGTCTTGCACACTGGATAAGGATTGTTTTTGAAAGGATGTTTAACAGATCATATAAAAAATTAGGGCTTGATTTAATCTATGACGTTTCACATAACATTGCCAAGTTTGAGAAACATGATATTGATGGAAAACAAAAAGAGGTTTGCATCCATAGGAAAGGTGCTACACGCTCATTTGGTCCGGACTGCTTGGGAATCCCGGATGATTATAAAGATTTAGGCCAGCCGGTTATAATACCAGGTGATATGGGAAGATATTCATATGTCCTGCTTGGTACCGCAAAAGCAATGCAGGAAAGTATGGGCTCCACCTGCCATGGTGCGGGAAGACTGCTTTCAAGGACAAGTGCAAAAAAGAAAGTAAATGGAAAACAGCTGCAAAAAGAACTTTTTGATACCAAAGGCATCATAGTCTTAGCGGATAGTATGTCAAGTCTTGCAGAAGAAGCACCGATTGCTTACAAGGATGTAAGAAATATTGTAGACATTGCGGAAAAAGCGGGGCTTTCTAAAAAAGTTGCAAAATTAGTCCCGCTTGGAGTAAT
>JAJFVM010000224.1 GCA_021371805.1 bacterium | reverse complement strand
TATTGTTAAAAATTTAATTTTTATAAATTTTTTTTACCTGAGCTGTGTTTAATTTTTTAACTTAAATTTTTGAAATAATCATTTACCGAAACCTATTTAAGGCTATTATTATATTATATAAAAATACTAAGGTTCAGTTATTCTTTAAATTATTGCCTTTATGTTCTTTCTTTATACCTCTACTGTTGTAAGATTTTTGAGCTTGCCCAAAGACCTGAAACCATCATTTTCCCATTTTCATCTTTAAAAACAAATTGAATGGTTACATCACCACTTTTTTCCTTTGAGTATTGTGTTTTGTAAAACACACTGGTGTAACCTTTTTCCGTTAAAGTTCTGTCAAATTTCAACGTGCCTTGTTGATATTCACCAATTTTATCTATTAATGGTTTACATACAGCATTTATAAAAGCATCTTTTTCTGTTGCGTAAGCCTTTTGAGTTTTTGGATCAATCATTTTTTTCATGGCATCTTTAAATTCCGTATCAAAATATTGGGAAATCGAGTCATAGTCACTCTTATTCATTGCCATTAGTATATTTTCAGCAATTGCTGCAGAATAATCAGGTTCTATATTACCTCTTTTAGCACATCCTGTTGAAAAAGTTAAAAATAAAACCGGTATAACAATACATATTAACAAAATCATGCTCAATATTCTTTTACTTCTCACTTAATTCTCCTGTTATCATCTTTTAAATATTCTTTTTACTATTAAAGATTATCATACTATTAAAAAAATTTTTTTACATCAGGTATCCGATTAAAGATTTTCAAATATAAAGTCTGGGAATCCTGTCACCTATCATACATAATATTTCATAACTAATCGTTCCTATTAAATCGGCAAGCATGCTTGCAGTTAATGTTTTACCATTGCTCCTGCCTATAAGAATTACTTCATCACCCATTTTAGCATCCCCGGCGTCTTTACAATCCGTCAAATCTATCATTGTCTGGTCCATGGTTACATTACCCACTATAGGTGCAAGACAATTATTAAATATTACACTTGATTTATTGGAAAAATTCCAGGAATAGCCATCTGCATATCCAACCGGAATTGTTGCTATTATGCTGTCCTTTTTAGTTTCATAAGCTCCGCAATAAGAAATAAATTCACCTCTGGAAACTTTTTTAATAAAGGATATCTTTGCTTTTAAGCTCAAGATCGGCTGCAGACTTTCCACAAAATTAACGGCTTTTTTATCGCAAAATTCCCCGTAATCATTATTAAAGGGATTGACTCCATAGATTGCAATTCCCAATCTTACTATATCAAGATGCATATAAGGATATCTTGCAAATGCCGCGCTATTGGCGCAATGGTAAGTTTTTATACCAGGGCAAATTGTTTTTAATTCACCCATTACTTTACTGAATCTTTCCCATTGTTTAATTGTATAGGAATCATCTTTTTTTGATGCACATGCAAAATGAGTAAAAACACCTTCGATTTTTATATTCGGCATTTTTGCAATAAGCATTATATTTTGAACTGAATTTTGATGGTTTATGCCTATCCTGTTCATTCCCGTATCAATTTTTACATGAACTTTTGCTTCCATATTTATTTCCCGGCATAAATCAGAAATTAATTTTGCACTTTCAAGAGATGTAACTGAAAGGGTGATATCGTTTTTAACTGCATCTTTAACTTTTTCCGGTGCATGGGAACCGAGACACAATATCGGAACCTTTATACCACTGTTTCTCAGACGCAAGCCCTCCTGGACAAGTGCGACACCAAGCCATGAAGCACCTGACTGTATTGCTTTCTTAGATATTTCTATCAAACCATGGCCATAGGCATTTGCTTTAACAACTGCCATTATTTTTGGTCCGGATATTTGTTTTGGATTTTTAAGCGAACTTATATATTTTTGAATTATTTCAAAATTTTGAGCAAGATTTTCCAGGTTTATTTCTACCCATGCAAATCTGTTTTCCGGTGAATATATTTGGCTGGAATTCTGCATATAATATCTTTCTGCGATTGTGTTCTTATTGATTTATTTTATGATTGTTATGATTGGTTTTTTCCCTGAAACAATTATTTTTAAAATCTTTATTTCTTTTGAACCATTGATTTAACTATGTCTGCCCTTGTGATTATTCCTATTGGTTTTCCGTCTTCCGAAACAACAGGAATCCTGTTTACCTTATTGTTGACCATTAAATTTGCAACATCTTCCACTAATGTTTCAGGTAAACATGAAACAACTCTGGGGGTCATTATTTCAGAAACTTTTATTGCAAGATGCTTTTTTAAGCTATTTTTAAATTTTGTAAGACTTTCAAGATAAATTATACTGTCCAGGAGTTTGAAATATCTCGGAAAATGCAAATCCGTATCTTTAACAATAACATCACCCTCGGTTGCAATCCCAACCATCTTACCGTCGTCATTTACAACAGGAACACCGCTTATATTATTATCAAGGAGAAGCTCCGAGAGTTCTTTAATGGAAGCTTCCTGATTTATTGTGACTACATTTTCAGTCATTATGTCTTTTGCCAAAAGGTCCGTCATCTTGGTCTCCTTTAATTTAAATTAAATTATTTTAATACTTTAATTTTTCTATTTCCAGAAAAACATACTTAATACCCTCAAGTAAATCCGTTGCAATCATAGATGTTTTACCTGTCTTCCTGCTTATGATATCGGAAGCAAGACCATGAATATAAGCTCCACAAACTGCTGCATCTGTCAAATCCATTCCCTGACATAAAAGGGAACCGATTATGCCTGTCAGAATATCACCTGTCCCTGCAGTGGCAAGGGCAAAATCCCCGGTAGGGTTTATGAAACTTATATTATCGGTATTTGTTATCAGGGTCCCGGGGCCTTTTAACAATGAAACAACACTGAATTTTCTTGAAGCTTCAGTGTTTGCTTCCAGACGCTTTTCAAACTCAATCTTTTCCTTTGACAAAATTGAGGCAAGCTCTCCGGAGTGGGGAGTAATTATTACATGGTTAAGCCTGAACAAATCATCATCCTGGGTATCCATCGGGCTTGAAAGAGTTTTAAGACCGTCAGCATCAAGAACAGTAGGTTTTTTAATTTTCTTTAATATTTCCCTGACCAGTCTCACGGTACTTGGATTTCTTGATATGCCTGGGCCGATGGCAAGAGCATCATATTTTTCGCTTTCTTCTAAAATTTCATCAAAAGAATTAAAATGTATCGAGCCTTCCTCTGTTTGTTCTACCGGAAAAGTCATAACTTCGGTAAGCTTTACTTCAAAAACAGGATTCAGCTCCCATGGGCAGACCAGGGTTACAATTCCCGCTCCTGTCCTCATTGCTGCTTCACAAGTCATTACGGCGGCACCTGTAAATCCCAGAGATCCTGCAATTACCAATAATTTCCCAACACTATGTTTATAAGATGCAGGAGTCCTTTCAGGAATTTTATCCGCAATCCATTTAATGCCTGCTTCATATATTTTTTCATATTCCTCATAGTATTTTTCAGGTATTCCAATATCTGCAACTTCTACCTTGCCTGCATAAAAAGCACCTGGAAAGACCGTAATTCCCAGCTTTTTTACACCAAAAGTTATGGTATAATCAGCTCTGACAGCTTCTCCTAAAACTTTGCCATTATCCGAATCTATACCTGATGGAATATCTACCGATATAACAGCCAACTTGCTATTATTATCCTTTGCATCATTAATAACCCCAATTATTTCTCTTGCAAAACCTTTAACTTCATTTCCATGAAGTCCTGTACCAAAAATTGCATCGACAATAAAACTGCTGTTTTTTAAACTATCTTTAAAATTATTTATTCCATCTGCATCTTCTTTAAGAACAAAATAAATATTCAGGTTTTGCAGTTTTCCCTCATTTTTTAATTTTTCGAGTTCATTAAAATAAAATGAGCTGTCTTTTGAAAATTTTTCCGGAGCAGTTATACAATATAAATTAATAAAATATCCTTTTTTTACAAGATTAATTGCACAGACAAACCCATCACCGCCGTTATTTCCCCCGCCGCATACAACAGCACCTTTAATATTATTAATTTTTGATTTATTTACAGGATATTTTTCCAATTCTATATCATCAAACCAGAAAGTAACATTTTTATTATCAGGAGTTTCAAAACGTGAACTTATGAAATCAGATACTTTCGTGCCTGCATTATTCATAAGAAGCTTCGAATCAATTCCGGCATCAAAACACTTGCTGTCTATCTCGGAAGTATGGCTTCCTTTTAAAATACTGATTAAATGTTGCTCTTTAAAAAAATTCATATGTTTTTTTTCTTAAAGTTTTTAAAATTATTACCTTAATTGTCTGTATTATATTTTTTCTAAAACAGATATTTGAGAATTGCATAAAATCAATATTGTTTTAGCACTAATGGTTACATGGCCTTCTTGCTATACCCGGTAACAGCATACATTTTTGAAATGACCTCATATAAACTATCAGCCATTTAAGATATTTTATCATAATTCATAATAAAACTTTTCAAATAGTTTATATAAAAACCAAAATTATTTGCAGTCAATTAAATCTTTTTTAAATTTACTATCGACTTTTAAATACATTAAAAGTTTTTAACCCTGAGAACTCTTAAAGTATTTAAAACAGCCAGCAATGTTACTCCGACATCGGCAAAAACAGCTTCCCACATAGAAGCTGCCCCAAATGCTCCAAGAGTTAATATTACTATCTTGATTCCTAATGCCATAAGAATATTTTCCCAGACAATTCTTTTTGTTCTTTTTGCTATATTGATTGCGCTCACCAGTTTCATAGGATCATCATCCATGATTACGATATCCGCAGATTCGATGGCAGCATCTGAGCCTAATCCTCCCATAGCAACTCCTATATCGGCTCTTGCCAGAACCGGCGCATCATTAACTCCGTCACCGACAAAAATAATTTTGCTGTTCCTGGATTTTTGTTCCTCAAGAGTTTCAAATTCTTTAACTTTCTGGTCAGGCAGTAACTCGGTATATACTTCATCAATTCCAAGTTCACTGCCGATAAGTTCTCCGATCTTTTTATTATCGCCTGTAAACATAACTATTTTTTTTACACCGGAGTCCTTTATTTTTTTTACAGCTGCCTTCGAATTTTTCTTTACTTCATCTGAAACAATTAAATAACCTGCGTAATGAAAATCAACCGCAACATATACAACCGAACCGGCAGTTTTCTCTTCTATAAACTTAATGCCATACCTTTTCATTAATTTTGAATTTCCGATAATTATTTCATTATTTTTGAATTTTATCCTTGAACCAAACCCAGGTATATCTTCATAATCACTTATGAGCTCCTTATTTATCTTTTTTCCATATTCATGCAATATGGAAGATGCAATCGGATGGTTTGAGAACGATTCACCATAAGCAGCAAATTCAAGCAATTCCTTTTTGCTGAAATTATTTTTTGCATTAATCTGCGCAACTTTAAATATTCCTTTTGTAAGCGTACCTGTTTTGTCAAAAACAACCATCTCAACATAATTCAATGCCTCAAGGTAATTACCTCCTTTTATCATGATTCCATTTTTTGAGGCAGCTCCTATGCCTCCAAAAAAACCTAAAGGTATTGATACCATTAAAGCGCATGGACAGGAAATTACCATTAAAACAAGCGCACGGTATATCCAATCAGAAAATACTGCGCCTTTTATAATCAGCGGCGGAAGTACGGCAATAAAAAAAGCAACTCCTAAGATAAAAGGGGTATAATATGAGGCAAATTTAGCCATGAAACTTTCAGTCGGTGCTTTTTTGCTGCTGGAATTTTCTATCATGTCAAGAATTTTTGAAACAGTTGACTCATTATATTTTTTCGTAACCCTTACAATCAGAACTCCATTCAGATTAACAAATCCGCTTAATATTTTGTTTCCGGCATGCACATCTCTTGGTACGGATTCCCCTGTTAACGCAGAAACATCGACATTTGAATTGCCTTTTATGATTTTACCGTCAAGAGGTACTCTTTCTCCCGGCTTAATTAAAATGGTGTCGCCGATATTTACCTCATCAGCGGGTATTTTTCTGATGTCATTTCCATGTTTTATGTTTGCATATTCAGGTCTTACGTCCATAAGAGATGCTATTGATTTTCTTGAGCGGTTAACTGCTATATTCTGGATATATTCACCGATTTTATAAAAAAGCATGACTGCGGCAGCTTCGGGGAACTGCTTTATTGCGAAAGCACCCGAAGTAGCAATAATCATCAGTGAATTCTCATTAAAAATCCTGCCTTTAATAATATTTTTAAACGCCTTTAATATAACATCTGCTCCGGTTAACAGGTAACTAATCAGATACAGACAAAATTCTAAATATATCCGGAATTTAAAAATCAGTGCGGTAATAAAAATTGCCGCTCCTATAATTATCCTTACTGCCTCAATAATATTTTTTTTATTTTTAATATTGTCTTCTGTTTTTATTCTTTGATTTATTTTTTCATAAACCTCAACATCAGGTTCTATGTTTTTTACCAGATTTTTTATTTTCAAATAAGTATTTTCCTGCTTAAAACTTCGTGTCTCTATTGTTAATGTTTTAGTGGCAAAATTAACGGATGCTTTTTTTACATTATCCAGTTTACTTAATTCACTTTCAATTTTTAAAGCACAGTTAGAGCAGTCTAAATTTTCCAAAATGAATTGTTTTGTTAAGACTTTATCCATAATATACAAACTTCTCCCCTGTATTAATTTTCCTTAATATGAGTAAATCCACAATCAAACAGCTGCTCTACATGATGATCATCTAAAGAATAATAAACAACTTTGCCATCTCTTCTGAATTTCACAAGCCTTGCCTGTTTTAATATCCTTAACTGGTGCGAAATTGCCGACTGATTCATGCCAAACAATGCCGAAATATCACACACGCACATTTCAGATTCAAGTAAAGCCTTTATAATCTTTACTCTTGTTAAATCTCCCAGGACTTTAAATAATTCGGCAAGTTCATAGAATTTGTCTTCTTCGGAAATTATTGCTCTGACCTTTTTTATTACATCTTCATGAATAATGGTGCAGGAACAGCTTTCAAAATCATCATTTCTATCCATTTTAAATTATTCTCCTATGAACATATGAACATATTTCCATATAATGTTTGAGATTATATACCAATTCACTTTGAAATGCATTAAAAAATTATAAGAACCTATTTTTGGATCTAACGGGTATGAAGTTTAAAGCAAACATAATTTTAGAAAAATATAAAAAATTAATTATTTCATAAGTCAGGGTAAAGGATACCTTAAAGCTTATTTTTGAACTTTTTATTTTTTTTT
>JAJFVM010000209.1 GCA_021371805.1 bacterium | reverse complement strand
TTTAGAAAGCTTTGTAAGCTTGGGAAGAAAAAACAGTTGGTAGATAAGAAAGAATCCAACTGCAAAAATAATTAGTACAACAGATATAAGTATTATTTTAATTGATTTCTTCAATTAATCACCTTTTTATAATTAGTTCCCGGTGAATAACTTAAACACAAAATTACATTAAATTATGAATAATTACAATGATTTGAAATTCAAACGGCCTGCAAACTTTGATTTTGGCAATGTGATTTTGGCAGATTTTTGATAGCATCAAAGGTTATACAGCGCATAAGATTAAATAAATTATAGTTCTTCAATTGGTTTAATAAAATTAAACTTTTCTCTTAAAGATAAAATTTTTTTATCTTCAGTAACTAGTAAAGCATTATAGGCTTCTGCTAAAGAAATATATAAAGAATCATAATATGTTATCTTGTAATTATAAGATATTGATAAAGCTCTTTTGGTCAAATCTTTATCAGAGTTTATTATCTGAAGTTCCATAAGATAAATTGTGTTTAATGCTTCATTTAACTCCTCTTCAATAAAACCAGTATTTAGTAAAAGTGTGTTTAAAACCTCATAAAGAAAAAGATCTGGAATAAAAACAGTAATTTCGTTATTTAGAATTTTTTCTCTTAAAAATAGAGCATTTTCTAGATTGTTTTCATTTTCAGACTTAAACCACTTTATGCCTATAGATGCATCTATTACTATTTTCTTTTCTACAATTGTTTCCAAGTCACCTTATCCTTTGTCTCTTAATTCCCGTATTAACTGGCCAGCAGATTTATTTGTTTTAAATTTTGAACTCATGCGCAATTTATCTTGAATTTTTATAGCATTTTCAATATTTTTTCTTCTGGTCTGCAGCTTTTTCTCAGTTTCTTTCTGAGCTATATAATTGAGGGTTGCTTCACGAATGATAAAACTTTTACTCAGTCTCTCATCTGAGCAAAACTTATTGATTTTGTTCAAATCATTTTCAGAAATAGTAATGTTGATTCTTTTATATTTCATATATACTCACCATAAGTAAGTATATATTGATGTGTATTAGGAATCAATAGATTATTTTATTTTCACTGTGATTCAAACATAACAAACTTTATAGTTGTTTTTATTGAAGTTTTCAATTAAACCAAGGCTTGACCTTAATGTCCCTTTCATAAAATCCGTTTCTATAGTCAAGACGGCCTAGCTTTCTTTTATATCTTGGAGCTGCCAGTGTCCTGTCTTGTTCTTCTATTACTATCCCTTCTATTAACATCTTTAAATGCTGTCTTACCTTTAGGTTTTAATTCATCTTAAGAAATCTTCTTTTCTCTTTACTTTTTTTAAACAAATCAGATATTCTTAGAGAAGTTAATTCTTTCATGGCGTACTCCTCTTATAATAAGATATGTCCCGAGATATTTTACTTAAAACCAGTTATGCATTTGCCAAAAAGAATGAATTTGAAATAAAACAGGGGATTTTGGATAAAAAATCAGTGACAATACTAACGGTAATATATTAACTATAATTACACGAGCCTGTAGCTTTGATTAAGAGAAACTTGTCTCTTTTTAAAAATCTGTATAATCAGTCTATATACTCATCGTGTGTATAATCATCAAATAAGTCAGCAACTGTTAATCTTTTGGGTGAAGGTCTGTCTCTTTTAAACTCATCTATTGAAAGCCAGTCAAGAATCTTCTTAACCACCTTATAATCTTCAATAAAGGCAATTATCCTCATACTATCTTTGCACTTGGGGCATAGAAGTGGGTCAACTTCATATATCTTTTTAATAAGCCTTGCTTAAGCTTTTGCTTAAGCCCTTATTATATTCCTCATCTTCTATTACATATTCAGATTGGCCACTCTCCTGCTTTTTTCTTCTCCCCCTGCTTGCATTGCTGTAATAGCCGAAATACCTCACCATTTGTTCGTTCTTGTTTGGGATGTGGCTTGTAATACATGCAATAAAATCTACAGCGTCCCAGTATTCATCTGGAACAGGTTCATTATCAACCAGATGCATCTCAAGCTTTCTGGCCAGCTCAATGAATTCTTCTTTTTTCATCACTAATGCTTCTTCTATTATTTATGATTAGAAAATATTTAATAATATCATTTTTTAAAATACAATATATAAAGATAAAAAAGATATCAGGGTCAGACAAAATAATAATTTAATAAATAACTGGAAGAATTAATGAAAACATTTGAAGAGTTCGGAATAAAAAAGGAGCTTGTAAGGGCAACAAAAGAATTGGGGTTTGAGCAGATGACTCCTATACAGGAAAAAGCAATTCCTGTTTTAAAAAAAGGAGATAAAGATTTTATAGGTCTTGCCCAGACCGGAACAGGGAAAACTGCTGCATTCGGAATACCCCTGGCCGAACTTATTGACATTAATTCAAAAAACATCGAAGCGCTCATACTGGCACCGACCAGGGAACTTTGTGTTCAGATCACAAATGATATGGAGAGCTACTGCAGGTATCTGCCGCAGATGAAAATAGCAGCGGTATATGGCGGCGCAAGCATAGAAGCACAGATTAATAAAATAAAAAGAGGAGTCCATATTGTTATCGCTACACCGGGCAGATTAAATGATTTGATCAGGCGAAAAAAAATCAATATATCAGATATCAGATACATCTTGCTTGATGAAGCCGATGAAATGCTTAATATGGGATTTAAGGAAGATATTGACATTATTCTTGATATGACGCCGAAGGAAAAGCATACCTGGCTTTTTGCAGCGACTATGCCGGATGAAATTTATAAAATTACAAAAAAATATATGAGTGATCCTGTTGAAATGACAATTGGGACCAAGAACGCAGCAGCAGAAAATATCGAGCATCTTTATTATGTCATTCATGAAAAAGATAGATATACTGCACTTAAGCGGATAGTAGATTTTAATCCTGATATTTTTGCTATAGTATTCTGCAGGACAAAAACAGAAACCCAGGAAATAGCCGAAAAACTGATTAAGGATGGCTATAATGCAGATTCGCTTCACGGGGATTTAAGTCAGGCTCAGCGAGATAAGGTAATGGAACATTACCGTAACAGAAATCTTCAGTTGCTTGTTGCAACCGACGTAGCTGCAAGGGGGATAGATGTCAGCGATGTCAGCCATGTTATAAATTATCAGCTTCCTGATGAAACAGAAGTTTATACGCATAGAAGCGGCAGAACAGCAAGAGCAGGAAAATCCGGAATTACCATTTCCATCATTAATACCAAGGATATAAGCAAAATAAGAAAGATAGAAAAATACTTGAATAAAAAGTTCATATATGTAAAAGTCCCTGACGGAGTGGAAGTATGTGAGCAACAGCTTCTGTCAATGATTAAAAGAATAAAGAAAGTTGAAGTAAACCAGGCAGGGATTCAGAAATATCTCGGTTCAGTTGCAGAAGAGTTGAAAGATATCAGCAGGGACGAGCTGATCAAACGGATAGTATCGCTGGAATTTAACCGTTTTCTTGATTATTACAGGGATGCAAAAGATTTAAATATAGATTTTTCCAAGAAAGACCATATAAGACAGAGAGATTCTTCTTCAAAAACTGAAAGCATTTTTATTAATCTGGGAAGTATGGATGGTTTCAATAATGGAAGAATGCTTAAATATTTTAAAGAAATAACAGGACTGCCTTCAGAAGTTTTCGGCAGGATAAATATTAAAGGTGTCTATTCTTTTATTGATCTGAAAAGTAACGGATATATTGATGATATCCTGCAATCTTTCCAGGGCGAGCTGTACAATGGAAGAAAAGTGCGGATAGATGATAACTCGAAAAACAGAAAAAGTAAAAATAATTTTCCTGCCAGGGCATTTAATGATCCCAGGAAAAAGAAGCAAAGAAAGAAACATCTGACTTCGTGATTTTTTTGGAAACTGATAATAATATAACCACACAAATCATCTGATTTTAAAATAATTATTTATCTATGATACATCATAATTTTTTGGATCTATCCTTGTAATTTCTTCAATCCTATCAAAAACTTTATCTGTGGAAATTATTTTTTTTAAGCCACTATTTACCATATTTGCAATATATTTGTTCGTAAAAATACCAAAAATTATCACCTTTTGTTTGTGGTCATATATTATTAACATAGACAATATGGGTTTGAAAAAGATAAAGAAATAATCATTTCTAAAGAATTGCTGATTTGATCTTGATTTTCTTGAGTCTAATAACCCCTTGACTAAAGCCAACTTGATGGTGTTATTATTTAATGAATATTATATTTTTAGACAAATTGAATTATATTTAAATGGAAAAAAACCTTTTACTTTCCAAATTTATGAAATTACCAAACATTTTAGCTGCCATTTCGCTCAGGGAAGATAAAAATATGAAAGTTTATCATGAGACAGGAAAAGATTTGGTAGCATTAATTAACAGAAAAAAATTTCTAAATAAATTGGGACTGACAGAAAATAAGGTTGTATCAGCTAAAGCAGTACACGGAGATAATGTTGAAATAGTTACAAGTGAGGACTGTGGAAATTATATTCCTGAAACTGATGGACTGATAACCAATCAAAAAAATGTATACCTCTCTGTAACAGTTGCCGACTGCCTTCCTGTTATAATTTTTGAGCCTTTAAAGGAAATAATATGCCTGATTCATTGCGGATGGATGGGGCTTGAGAAAAAGATTATCAAAAAAGCTGTAGAGAAAATGACAGGTAATTTTAATGTCAATCCAGAAGATTTACTTGCAGGCATAGGCCCCTCAATAGGTGGCTGTCATTTTGAGGTAAAAGAAGACTTCCTCTTAAA
>JAJFVM010000202.1 GCA_021371805.1 bacterium | reverse complement strand
AATAAATAAAATAAATACTAAAACGCATTAAAGGCAAAAAAATATAGGCCTGGATGGAGGTGTCAACCAGACATATATAAATCTAAATATAAATTTCCGTCAATATTATGTACTAACTTTTTCGTACTAACTTTGATTCATAATTCTTAAAATCTAAAAATGTTACCTTTTTTCACCATATCTAAATACTTTTTGTGTTTTTATCATCTCATAGGCAAAACTCCCTTAAATTAATTTATAATCTCAAAGTTTATATTAATCCCCCCTCCACCCTGCATACTTCTTCATTTCCTTAAGTAGAAAAGCCTCTTAAAATTGAATTTGAAGTTATAATTTTTTCAGCATCTACTTTAGTTAAATCATCTGCTCCTATTTCAAGTCCGAGTATTTTATCGATTTCCTCATTTTTTGACGTAAGGAAAATAACCGGAATATTGCTGGATTTTCTTAATATTTTCATCATTTCCATTCCGTCAATTTCCGGCATCATGATATCCAGCATAACTAAATCGAAGTCATTGTGTTTGTCAGCTAATTTTTCAAGAGCTTCCCTGCCGTTGCATGCCGATTCTGTTTCAAAATTTTCTTTAACCAGAAAATCCTTGATTAAGTCCCTTATCTCGGTTTCATCATCAACAATTAATATTTTTTTCATGAACCTTAATAATTCTTTTTATGATAATCCTGTTTATTCGAACTGCATATCGTAAAGCTTTTTAAAATCTCCCTTGAGACTTCTATATAATGATTTATATATGTCATAAGTTTTTCTGTAAATTTTAAAATTTTCAGGATTAGGTTTTGCTTCAGACAGCTGTCTTACAGCTTTGTCTACAGCATCTTCAACAGATTCGTATATACCGCATCCAACTCCGGAAAGAAGTGCGGCCCCAAATGCCGGCCCTTCCTCGTTTTTAAGAGTGATAATCGGACTTTCAAATATATCACATATTATTTCTTTCCAGATTTTGCTTCTTGAACCGCCGCCAATAAGTATTATTTTTTCCGAGTTTATCCCGAGCTCCCTCATTAGGTTCAAGCAATCAAGCTGTGAAAATGCAACGCCCTCCATTACGGAGCGTACGAAATTATTACGGTTATGTATGTAAGACATACCAAAAAATACACCGCGGGCATAAGCATCTGCATAAGGTGTCCTTTCGCCTGTAAGGTACGGCAGGAATATCAGCCCGTCGGAGCCGGGCTTTACTTTTTGAGCCTGTGCGTCAAGCAGTTTATATTTCTTTAAGTCTGGCCTTTCCTTTTTAATCTCGTCAGAAACACCAAAAGTATCGTAATACCATTTCTGGCTGCCGGCTGCCGAAAGAGTAACTCCCATAAGATGCCATTTACCCGGAACAGCATGGCAGAAGGAGTGCAGTCTTCCCTGGTGATCATACATGGGTTTGTCACTGTGAGCAAAAACAACGCCGGATGTTCCTATGGAATCGGATATAAGCCCCTGTTTTATTACTCCTGAACCTATATTTCCGGCTGCATTGTCACCACCGCCGCCTGCAATAGGAGTTCCGGCAAGCAGCCCGGTAAGTTTTGCGGTTTTTTCATTAAGATGAGCACTTATCTCCGGACTTTCATAGATATCAGGTAAAAGATTTTTGTTGATTTTAAGGCCTTCAAGTATTTCATCAGACCATGTTCTTTTTTTTATATCCATTAAAAGCATCCCTGAGGCATCTGACACCTCCGTTGCATAGGAATCGCTTATCATGAATCTTACATAATCTTTAGGAAGAAGAATCTTGTTAACTTTGCTGTAGTTTTCGGGTTCATTTTCACTTAACCACATTATTTTCGGAGAGGTAAAACCGGGAAGAGCCTTATTATATGCAAGTTCTATAAAGTTTTGATAACCGAATATATCATAAATCTCACGGCATTGAGGCTCGGTACGCTGATCGCACCAGAGGAGAGCCGGCCTTATTACATTGTTATTCTTATCAAGAAAAACAGAGCCATGCATCTGGCCTGAAAGACCTATTGCTTTTATATCTGTTCCGCTTATTTTGCTTTCTTCAATAACCTGCTTCATTGTTGATATTGTTGCATCATACCAG
This sequence comes from bacterium, assembly GCA_021371805.1. Classification (GTDB taxonomy): domain Bacteria; phylum Actinomycetota; class Humimicrobiia; order Humimicrobiales; family Humimicrobiaceae; genus JAMDDL01. The sequence goes on along the minus strand of JAJFVM010000202.1, from coordinate 1,561 downwards.
TCCATAGGGCTCTGTTCAGCCCAGCCGGGTTTTGGAGTATATAATGGATACTCCTTGATAGCAGATCCTATGATATTGCCGGATTCATCAATCACAATACATCTGGTTCCGCTTGTCCCTATATCAATACCTAAAAGATAATTTTTTTCCAATTCCGCTCCTTTATTTAATTTTTCTTTGGTTATGGTTAAATCAATATATGTCAAGTTAAAACAGTTTGGAAACCAAACCATAGATTTCTTTATATTTTTTAAATTTATCCAGATATCTTTCCCTGATTTTCTGATCAGGAATAAATTCATCTTTTACTTTAACAAACTTTGAAATGGCTTCGGGAAGTGTAAATTTTCCTGTTCCGATCCCTGCCAGTATCATTGTCGCAAGACAGCCTGCCTCTGCTATATCCATTCGAAGTATCGGTCTGTTTGAAATTGAAGCCTTTAATTTAAGTTCGTAATCTGACTTGGAACCACCACCTACAGCCCGCAGTTCGGTAATTTCAACCCCGCTTGATTCTGCAAGATTTATATTAAAGCAAATTTCAAAGATAAGACCTTCCACCAGGCCCTTGAAAATTTCCTCGGTATTTGTATCAAGATCTATCCCTATAATTGAACCTTTTGGTTTAGGATCAAGATAAGGAGTTCCGGAAGCAGAAAAATACGGTAAAGTAAAGAGGGATGAGGGTTCAAATGTCAGCCTTGATGAAATATTCCTTATTGCCTGGCTGTCTCCGCCGGCAAGATTATTTCTGAACCATTTCACAACACTGCCGCTTGACATGTTATATGCCAGCGCCACATATTTACCGTCAACCGCATGAGCCTGACAGCTGAAATTATTTTTCAACATCTTTTCATTAGTTAATGCATCTTCCATACAGGTGGTAATACACTCAACCGTTCCCATGCCGTCAGCAGCAATACCCCCTTTTACCGCACCGACACCAAGTGCGGCACACGGCTGATCGTGAGCTCCCGTGACTACGGAAACATTTCCTGTAAAACCAAGGTCGTCGGCAATCTTCCTGCTTATATAGCCTATTTCAACTGCGGAGGGAGATGGCCTGGAAAACAAACCGACATCAATTCCGAAAGTATTCAGAATATCTTCTCTCCATTTTTTTAATCTAACATCAAAAAACAAGGTTCTTGAAGCCAGTGCATAATTGATTTTCGTATCGGTAATTCCCAGTTTATGGAAAAATAAATCTTCAGTAAATAAAAGTTTCCTGGTTTTTTTGAAAATTTCCGGTTTGTTATTTTTCATCCAGATAATTTTGTTCAACGCGCAGATATAACCTGGAGGATAACCTGTTATATCCATCAGTTTTTGTGCACTGTATTTTGATAAAATATATTCTACTTCCTTTGCACTTCTTGCATCTGTCGAATATATGGTGTTGTACAAAATATCGCCCTTCTCATCAATCGGAGTAAAACTTTCACCAAACGTAGAAACGGAAATTGCACTTACGGGATCTTTTTTCACTGCAGGATCATCATTGACTTTCCTTAATACTTCAAATATCTTTTCCCACTGATCGGCCGTATCAAATTCC
>JAJFVM010000190.1 GCA_021371805.1 bacterium | reverse complement strand
GAAAACTATGGAAAAACTATGAAGATATAGAAATTAAAGAAGATTTTCTTTCAAATCCCGCTGTTAAAGCTGTCCTTGAATGTATTTCTTCCCTTAAAAATAGTTATCCTGATGTTGCCGTAACAGGCAAGGTTTTCGGGCCCTGGACACTTGGCTATGACTTTTTTGGGGTAGAGGATTTTCTTATAAAAACCATAACAAACCCTTCAGAAGTAAAAGATATTTTAAATAAACTCAGCAAAATAACTGTTAAATTTGCCAATGCCCAGATTGAAGCCGGGGCAGATATAATTACAGTAGCAGACCATGCTACAAAAGATTTATGCAGCCCTCTTGCATACAGAGATTTTTTAATTCCCATTCATTCAATGCTGGTTAAGGAAATTAAGGCTCCTATAATGCTTCATATCTGTGGTGATACCGTAGACAGAATAGAATACATTTGCCAGACCAATGTTGCCTCATTTCATTTTGAGTCAAAAGTTGATGCATGCCAGGCAGTGAAAATAAACAACGGAAGGATAAAGCTTATAGGCAATATCAACAATCCTCTGACACTTCTTTTTAAAAAACCTGAAGATGTCAAAAGAGAGGTTGAATATGCAATAAAATGCGGAGTTGATATTATTGGTCCTGAATGTGCAGTTCCGCTGACTACACCTCTTGAAAACTTAAAGACAATTGCCAAAACTGTTAAAGAAATGGAAAATTAGGTTTTTATGACATAATTGAGGCCCCATACAGTATTAAATTTAATAAAGTAAAAGTAAGCTCAGTTAAAAATATAAACAATGACTGCCTTTCAGTAACTTATCGTACACCTTTAGGAGATATTGCCACAGAAATTATTTATACTTCAGACATGATGAAATCGGGAACTTCCATCAGCTGGATAAATAGCCATATCCTGAAAAGTATCGATGATATAAGGGTTGTGGAATATATATTTGATGACATGGAAATTGTGGATAGAAATTTTAAATACGCGGAATACATTAATAAGAAAAAACCTGATTATATTCCAATAGCATATGGATTTATTGCTTGTTCAGGTATGCTGCACATCATGAGGGATTTTTTACCGGTCAACGATTTTTATCTGTGGCTCAATGATTATCCCCAAAAGCTTGAAAAACTTGCAAAAGCCATAACAAAAAAACTTGCTGATATAATTTCCGTATTGAAAAAATGCTCGGCAGATATAATATTTTTAGGGGGTAATTTTGACTCAACCATAACTTATCCTGCTTTTTACAAAAAATATATCCTGCCTGATTTTGGTGAATTTATTGAAGAACTCCATGGAGCAGGCAAAAAGGTTGTCAGCCATGCCTAATAAGCCTGCAAATTCGTTTGAGCTGATGTCATTTTTATATATAACACTTTAATTTTTCTCACAGTTTTTATCTTTAATAAACCTTATTACATGCTTTAAAAATTTAATAGCAGATGATAAGGCGTTCCTTGAATCAATCTCAGAAATATAAAGTCCAGTTCCATATATTAAGTAGTGTCTTATCTTTCTCATCTTATTAAACTTGAAAACTAATGTTGCAATTTCTTTCCCTAAGACTTTCTTTGAGAAATCAACTACGATTTTATGTGAACCGGCAGCTCTAGGGATTTATATTCAGTTTTTTTGGGTTTGTATTTCGCAGAAATCAGATTCCTGCTACTACTACCATAAAATTGCTGCAAAATAATGATAGAAAAAAATAAACTGCCTTACACCCAAATTGTTATTTGAATTTAAATATGTTTTTAGAACACGAATGAAAATTATAAGGCCTGATATTTTATTTGTAAAATAATTTTTTTCACATTGTAGACAAAATAGTCAACAAAATTGGCAGTCCGGTAATTGACTAAATTAATTTTTAAATTTAAATTATATATACTATATACTAGTATAATAAATTATATTATTAATATAAATATGAATGATATATTATATAATAATAATTCAAAAATAAAATATTCAAACTATAAAATCATTGTTGCCGATACTGATCTTTTTACTTTTAATGAGCTTGCAAAAATTAAAGAAGATTTTTGCTTTATAAATTTAAGCAGCGATTTTGCCGTTAATTTTGTTTTGGAATATGAAAAAGTAGATTATTTATTGATAAGCAACAGGATAAATAATTTAAACAACATAATTATTAAAGCTCAAAAAAAGAAAATTAAAATATTTATT
>JAJFVM010000187.1 GCA_021371805.1 bacterium | reverse complement strand
CAATAAGTAATAGTCAGGAGAAGTAATGGAAATCGAACATAATGCTTTAAATAATTGGATTAATGAGATGATCCGACTGTGCAACCCGGATAAGGTTGTTTTAATAAATGGCTCAGAAGAAGAAAAAGAAAAACTTGAAAAAGAAGCTTTAAGCACCGGAGAATTAACATTATTAAATCAGGAGAAACTCCCCGGCTGTGTTCTGCATAGAACTGCGCATAATGATGTAGCAAGAACCGAAAATCTGACTTTCATATGCACATCTGAAAAAGAGGCAGCCGGACCGACAAATAACTGGATGAGCCCTGAAGAAGGTTATAAAAAAGCCGGTGATATTTTTAAGAATTCCATGTCAGGCAGAACAATGTACGTAATACCTTTTTTAATGGGACCCGCAGGTTCTCCATTCAGCAAGATAGGGGTTGAACTAACCGACAGTATTTATGTGGTTCTAAATATGAGAATTATGACCAGAATAGGAGATAGAGTACTGAGTATCCTGGGTGTAAACGGTGAATTTACAAGATGCCTGCACTCTAAAGCTGACCTGGATATAAATAGAAGGTTAATTCTTCATTTTCCGGAAGATAACACAATATGGAGTGTAGGTTCAGGCTACGGCGGAAATGTTTTATTAGGCAAGAAGTGCCTGGCTCTGAGGATTGCAAGCTATCTTGGCAGGAAGGAAGGATGGATGGCAGAGCATATGTTGATTTTAGGTATAGAAAAACCTTCGGGTGAAATAAATTATGTAGCTGCTGCATTTCCAAGCGCATGCGGCAAAACTAATCTTGCCATGCTGGTTCCTCCGGAAGGTTTAAGAGCTAAAGGATATAAGATCTGGACAGTTGGAGATGATATAGCATGGATGAGAATAAAAGAAGACGGTTCGCTTTGGGCTATTAATCCGGAGTCCGGATTTTTCGGTGTGGCACCTGGAACAAACAGCAAAAGCAACCCCAATGCAGTCAAGACAATTCAGAAAAATACAATTTATACTAATGTCTTACTTAAAACAGACGGGACGGTATGGTGGGAAAGCGGAGACGGGCCCGTTCCATCGGAAGGAATAGACTGGATGGGAAATCCATGGAAACCGGGAATTATCGGTGATGACGGTAAACCAAAAAAAGGTGCTCATCCCAATTCAAGATTTACCGCTCCTGCTGCTCAATGTCCGTCGATATCTTCACATTTTGAAGATCCGGAAGGTGTTCCGATAACAGCTATTATTTTCGGCGGAAGAAGGGCAAGTGTCGCCCCGCTTGTTTATCAGTCATTTGACTGGAATCATGGGGTATTCCTGGGTTCAATAATGGCATCGGAAATTACAGCTGCCCAATATGGTGCGCAAGGGATGGTAAGAAGAGATCCCATGGCTATGATACCTTTCTGCGGATATAATATGGCTGATTATTTCAAACACTGGCTTGAAATGGGCAGTAAAATGAAAAATCCTCCTAAAATATTTCATGTAAACTGGTTTAAAACAGATGAAAAAGGTGAATTCCTATGGCCGGGCTACGGAGATAATTTAAGAGTGCTCGAATGGATAGTTGACAGAAGCAAAGAGGAAATAAATGCCCTCAAATCTCCGATAGGATACATACCTGACAAAAATGACCTGGATTTAACCGGGTTGGATTTAGATAAGGAAGTATTGGATAAATTGTTTGAAATAAATAAGGATGAATGGGTTAAAGAGACCACAGATATAAAAGAATTTTACAGTAAATTTGGCAACAGACTGCCGGAAGAGCTGAATATCGAACTTGATAATCTTATAAGCAGACTCGGTTAATTTAAAAAAAGTTTACGGCATTTCTATTGTCTAAATTTATTTAGAAGATTTTAAAATAATGTAAATTTCAGCTCTTTAGAATAGACGGGAGTCGGATGAAATTTAATAAAAGCTACCTCAAGTATTTATTAATAATGTTGGCAGTAACTGTTATTGCTGTTGCTGTAATAATTGGAATAAGCATAAGAAATAATAGGAAATCTTATTCTGCAAGTACCAAGAGTACAACAATTGCAAAAGAATCAACAACTACGGTTACTACAAAGAAAATAAATGAAAATTTTTACAGCAGTTCTTCCATGGAATTTACAAATTTTTCTTTTATATCACCGGAAAACTGGACTCTGACTGAAGAAAAAAACGGCGAGAGGGTACTGTTAATAAACAATAACTCTTCAACAAACGAAAGCATTATTGTTTCAGTAGAAAAATTAGAAGGAAATGAAGATATTAAAAACGAAGATGAAATTTCAAAAAAGTATTTTTCCGGTCTGGAAAAAATAAAAGATAAAAAAGACCTTTCTGAGGAGGAAATAATAATATCTGAAATCAAGTCAAAGATTTATGGTTATGAGTATAACTTATTATTGAAAGATGAACAAAAAGCAGTGGATTTGATAAGTTACTTCAAGAATGACGCCTGTATTTATATAATTAAGTATATGGGTGCAAATATCGACAGCAAGACGGCAGTATCGAATTTTAAAGAATTTCTTGAATCTTTCTCGCTTAATCCTGTGGAACAAAGTGCAAAAAAGTCAGAAAAGCCGGATTCGGTAAACATACTTATTTTAGGAGATGACAGCGCATTTGACAGACCCGGGGGAAGGGTTAACGGCAGAACAGACATAATTATAATTTTTCACCTTAACCTTGAAACGGGTGAAGGGACAATCGTTACGATCCCCAGAGATACCTGGGTAAGCATTCCAGGCCATGAAGAAGGAAAGATAAACGGGGCTCATGCAATAGGCGGAAATGAACTGACAGTTAAAACAATTGAAGAATTATCGGGACTTAAAATAGATAATTATATGATTACTGATTTTGATGGATTTAAACCTTTAATAGATTTTTTGGGCGGAGTTACAGTTGAAGTAAAAGAAAATTTATCTGATTCTTTTTCTGGATGTTATCTGGATAAAGGCATTCATCACCTGAATGGAGAACAGGCACTGGCTCTTTGCAGAAACAGACATAGAAATGGAGAACCTGGTCAACAGGGCGGAGCTTTTGCAAGAGAAAGAGAGGCTGCAAAGGTGATAATTGCCTTATATGATCAGCAGACAACATTTGAAAAGTTTCTGAAAATGCCTGTTTTTATTAATTATATGTTAAATTATGTATGGACTGATTTTACATTCAGCGACATTGTTAAATTCCTGCCATCTTTTGGCAAGTTAAATATGCAAAATATTAAAATAACGACTATTCCTTCCTGGCCGGAAATGGTAGGCAATGCAAGTGCTGTTGTTTATGACAAGGAATTAACAAAAGAGCTTTTTGAAGAAATTAAGAATCAATAGTCGGATAAATAATTTAAGTAAATTTATTTATCGATAAATCGATATGAAAATTAATTGTCATATCGATTCTGGCAGGAAGCAGCTGGCTTCATTGTTTAGAAATAATATTCAATACGTTTTTTATGCTCAGAATTCAAGGTTTTTAATTTGTTGACTTTTAAAAAATTACTGTTTAATATTATAAATTGTTTTTTTTAATGCCCTATTTTTTTAAGCGGAAGTGGCTCAGTTGGTAGAGCATCACCTTGCCAAGGTGAAGGTCGCGGGTTCGAGTCCCGTCTTCCGCTCCAAATCTAAAAAAGTTGGTTTATTTCATATAGCGAAGAGTTAGTTGAAAGAATACCGGGTAAAAAAAATTAAATACCAAACTTTAATAAAAAATCAGTTAAATTGAATTACTAACAGAAAATAATTAATATTTATTTATAAAGATATTGCACTTGATTTTAGATTTTTAATACTTTTAATGTATGTTAGAATAAATTTTTATTTTTTTGATTTTATATTGAAAAAATTTACTATTATAAATAGTATGGAAATAATATTTCACAATCATTAGAATTTAAAATTAATTAATTATTATATACACCTGGAAAATTATGGTAAACATAGATGTTGAAAACTTAGGGAAATTTTCTTTAGAAGAAAGTTCCAGTATTTTCAATTTAATATCATCAAAAAATAAGGAGCTGGCAAGAAAAGCAATTATTGCCGAATTAACTTTTAAAGATGGTGCTAAAAAATTTGCAGATATGAACTTTGTAATTAGCAGTGACTTAAAAATAAAATTATTACTACCCGATGACGAGAAATCAATTGATACGTTAAATCACAGTACTTCCCATGTTATGGCAATTGCAATAAAAAACATTTATCCGGAAGCTAAGTTTGCTATCGGACCATCGATAAAAGACGGTTTTTATTATGATTTTGAAATAGACAAAACCATATCTCCTGGAGATCTGAAGCCGATAGAAGACGAGATGAAAAAAATCATTTCATCAAACTATCCTTTTGAAAGAAAAGAGGTAACAAAAGATGAAGCCAGAGAGATATTCAAAGGTAATCCCTATAAGTTGGAGCTTATAAACGATATAAAAGATGAAAAAGTTATCACATATAAAACAGGAAATTTTATTGATTTATGCAGCGGTCCGCACATAATTTCTACCGGCAGAATTGCAGCTTTTAAACTTTTAAGCATAGCAGGAGCTTATTGGCGCGGAGACGAAAAAAATAAAATGCTCATCCGTATTTACGGGACATCCTTTTTTAAGAAGGAAGACCTGAAAGATTACCTTGACAAAATAGAAAGAGCAAAGCTAAGCGATCACAGAAAAATAGGCAAGGATCTTGAATTATTCAGTTTTCATGACGAAGCACCGGGGTTTCCATTCTGGCATCCTAAAGGCATGATTATAAGAAATTTAATTCTTGATTATTGGAGAAAAATTCATATAGAAAGCGGCTATCAGGAAATTCAAACGCCAATTATATTAAGCAATGAATTGTGGCATACATCCGGACATTGGGATCATTATAAAGAAAATATGTATTTTGTTAAAATTGATGAAAACGATTATGCGGTTAAACCTATGAATTGTCCCGGTGCAATTCTGGTATATAAATCAAGGCAGCATTCCTATAAAGAATTTCCAATCAGATATGCAGAGCTTGGCCTGGTTCATCGGCATGAGAAATCAGGCGTACTTCACGGACTTTTCAGGGTAAGAAATTTTACCCAGGACGATGCTCATATATTTGCGCTTGAAGAAAATCTTGGAACTGAAATTACGGCTATTATCAATATGATCGGAAAAATGTACGAGGTATTCGGATTTAAAAGTTACCATGTTGAGCTTTCTACAAGACCTGAAGACAGAATAGGTTCCGATGAAATGTGGGACAGAGCAGAAAAAAAACTAGAAGAAGCAATAAAAGAAAATAACCTTGAATATAAAATTAACCCGGGAGACGGCGCATTTTATGGTCCCAAGATAGATTTTCATATAAAAGATTCTCTTGAGAGAACCTGGCAATGCGCAACAATTCAGCTGGATTTTGCAATGCCTGAAAAATTTGACATCACATATATGGGTGAAGATAATTTAAAACACCGACCCGTGATGATTCACAGGGTTATTTTAGGCAGTGTCGAAAGGTTTATCGGAATATTAATAGAGAACTATTCTGGTAATTTGCCGTTATGGATTGCACCTGTTCAAGTAGCAATATTGCCGATTTCAGATAGATTTCATTCATATTCCGAAAAAATTTATAAAGTATTAAAGAAGGAGGGTTACAGAGCAGAGTTAGACAGCAGAGTTGAATCTTTAAATAAGAAGATCAGACAGGCAGAACTTAATAAAATACCTCTCATGGTTGTAATAGGTGAAAAGGAACAGGAGTCTGATACTGTTACGGTGAGGAAGAAAGCAGGAGGTGATATTAAAAATATCAGCATCAATGAATTTTTAAGTGTTTTGAAAGAAAATATTGAAAACAGAAAAACTTCTTTGTAGAAATACGTCTATAATTCTGAAAGTAATTTTTTTAAGAGAGTGTTATAATTAATACACTGTTTTTATTATAAGGGACTTATATTGGTTCATAATTTTTAATTATATCTAAAACTTTGAGGTGGAAAATGACATTAAAAGAAAAAATAAGATTAAAATCTACGACAACCGCAATTAAAGGTGCTATGAAAATTTTACCTAAGCTTTCTGATGAGCAATGGCTGAAAGTTATCAGGGGTAAAATTTATAAATTGAAACAGCAGGATGAAAGAGATTTTATGGAAAATCTTCTTGTTAATCTTAAAAATAAGGTTGTCGATGTAGCTCCTAATGCAAGAGAAAAAATTATAATGAACCTGATCAATAATGCAATGATTCAGGGTCAGCCCAGAAGACAGGAATTTGCTAAAAAACATGGAATCAATCCTCCAAACCATTTAGTTATAAGTCCGACAATGGCATGTAATTTAAAATGTTTTGGATGTTATGCATGGGAATATAGTAAAAAAAATGATCTTCCTTATGATGTTTGCAATAGAATTATCGATGAAGCAAATGCTATCGGCATATATTTCTTTGTAATCACGGGCGGAGAACCATTTTACTGGGATAATCTATTTGATTTCCTTGAAAGACATAACGATTCATTCTTCCAGATTTACACCAACGGCTTGTTGATAGATGATAAGGTAGCTGAAAGATTAGCTAAACTGGGAAATGCTGTTCCTTGTATAAGCGTTGAGGGATTTAAAGAAGAAACTGAAGCAAGAAGAGGTCCCGGAAGCTGGGATAAGATAATGAATACTTTTGATACTTTAAAAAGGCATGGTGTGATTTATGGGTTTTCAGTAACTGCAACCAGAAAGAACAATGAACTTGTGGTAAGTGATGAATTTATAGATATCATGATTAAAAAGGGAGTATTTGTCGGATGGTATTTTAATTATATCCCAATCGGCAAAGAGCCTAACATGGATTTAATGCCGACTCCTGAGCAAAGAGATTACAGGAGAAAAAGAATACTTGAAATAAGAAAAGACAGAAATATTACGATTGCTGATTTTTGGAATGATGGAAATCTTGTTAATGGATGCATGGCAGGTGGTAAAAATTATTTGCATATTAATGTAAATGGCGATGTGGAGCCTTGTGTTTTTGTACACTTTGCTGCAGACAATATAAAGGAAAAAAGTCTTGAAGA
>JAJFVM010000186.1 GCA_021371805.1 bacterium | reverse complement strand
TGTATAAGACAGGTACTCGCACCCTATAAGAATGACCTCTCAGAGGTTGTTGGTGAAACTGCCACAGCGCTCAACCGGGGAACAACTCTGGAGGCCACTATGGACAATTTCCTCCTTCAAACCCTGCTTGAAAGCACCTGTGCGCAATTGGCATTTTCGAATGGCTGGCGCTACGGCGCTCCGATAGTTCCAGGGAAGATAACCTTAAATGACCTTTACAACATTATCCCCATGAATCCACCTGTCTCAACAGTAGAGTTAATGGGAGAGGAAATCAAGGCGATGTTGGAAGAGAATCTCGAAAGGACGTTTTCATGCGATCCATATCAACAGATGGGCGGGTATGTCAAGCGCTGTCTCGGTCTTAATATCTACTTTAAGCTAGAAAACCCCTTAGGACACCGTATTCAAAAACTATTTGCAGGCAACGAAGAGGTGCAGCCCGATCGGTACTACACAGCGGCATTCGTCACGCCGCAAGGGGTCCCTCAAAAATATGGCCGCAATCATGAAACTCATTCTGAGCTGATAATAGATGCCATGAGGAAGTATCTGATAAAACATTGCCCTCTAAATGCAGAACTCAGGGGCACCTTTGTGGCAGTATAAGAGAGATTTTTTTACAGTACATGCACCTCCTGGCAAATCGATTTAAGGAAATGAAAACCAAAGGGCAGATTATCGGCGTCTTTCATGGCGACGCAGCATATATGACGTTGAATGACGAGGCTTACAATACTTACCGCAAAGTCACCACCGGCAATCCTTACAAAGAACTCATTGCCGAACTGATAAAACAGGGTGTGCAGTCTCCATGGAAAATCATCATTGGCTTAATGATGATTTGTTGCCGGGTGTTAAAGTTCACAGCGGAGCAATTGGACGCTTGATCCAACTAGTCCAAGAAAGTTATGTGCAGATTCAGCCGTAAACTACCTATCATACAACGGCTTATAACACGGGTTAAGTTAATTATATTAAAATATTATACTAAAAGTAAAGGCCCTTTACTTTTATTTTGGGCAATAACCAGAGTTATAAGACTAAAAATAAAATGTTTGTTATAATCTAAAAAAATAACTCATCAGCAAATTTTATTATTTTATATTATTTGTTAAGGATAATAAATTGGATAAAGAAATTCAGCATTTAAACCGTCAAATCCCTCCAGAAGCTCATAGCCCTATGTAAAATTGGCATAAGTTTTGGTCAAGAAAGACTTGCAATGTTGTATCGGAATTTATAAAAACATATAGTTCTGAAAATGGTGCTATTTATGATCCATTTGCTGGTAGTGGAGTAATAGCAATGGAAGCTTTAAAAAATAATAGAAGGGTAATTGTTTCAGATATATTGCCAATTTCTACAGAAATAATAAGGCTTACCAGTATCTGCATTCATTGATTAATCAAAGTATTAGAAATTAACAGCAAACTTGTATTCTTGCCTATATTAATATTTTCTATCGTCTGCTATATTTAAGCAGATTACCTAGTGTGTGCTTAATCAAATAGAAATCTATGAAAAAATATTTTTTCTATCATCCCATGAAGATTATATTTCAACCAAATTATTCCCTTCAACTTTAAACCTTTTAATAACTTCTACTGTTGGTTCTTCCGCCATGGCCTGATCAGGTTTTCTATCAAGGAAATTAACAGTTATCGTTCCTTTATCTATAGTCATATTTACAATTTTTATCCTGTCCCCCAAAAATACCGAATTTATACTTTCTAATTTATCCCCATTATTAATTACGGCGTCTAGGTAGTAGAAAGAGCCACTGCCTCCACCTGACGCCCATAATATGACCGCCGCATCTAAGGTATTATTATTATCTAAGTCTCCAGATGCAACATTCTCAGTAAGCTTGACTTCTGTTTTTGATACTGAGCCAGGAGCTGCCTCTTCACTAAAACTTCCATCTTTTAGTTTTGCAGTTCCATTTGATGTTACCTCAATTTTATATTCCAAATTTTTAAGTGTGTCTATATTTATTTCAGAAGAAACTTTTTCTTTGCCGCAGCCAAATAGAAGTAAAGAAGTTATAACCAATGAGATAAAAATATATATTATTGATTTTTTCATTTTTTTACTCCCCATTTTTTTACTCCCCATTTTATTAGACTTATAAATTTTTCATTATGACATTGTAATACTTAAATTAAAATAAAAAAACGATATAAATATTAAATAGGCAACCAAGCTGGACATACAAAGTGGTTCGGAATTTTACACTCTGGGGCAGCCAAAAGACACATTTATTAGAAGTGTTTATTATAATTTTTCTTATTTAAAACCCGTAATTGTGTACAAGTATTCATTTAAATCAGATACTGTAATATCTTTAAATCCGATTTCTTTTAGTTTTTTAGCAAGTATGTTTGATTCCAGTCTATGGGAAACCGGGGGACCAAAATCGCTTTTTATTTTTTTCCACTCTATGATTGCAATTTTACCGTTAGTAATCATTATTCTTTTTATTTCTTGTAAAATGGAATTTAAATCTTCTGCTTCGTGTAAAACAGTACTAATAAAAACAAAATTTACAGCATTATCGGTAATTATCAGATTGTTGTCTAATGTTTTTATTACTTCTGTATTGAAAATATTTTTTTCTTTAATAGTTTCTTTTAGCTCATTTAGCATGTCTGAGGAAATATCCATTGCATAAACCTTGCCTTCCAGTCCGACTATTTCAGAGGCAGGAATAGTAAAATAACCTATGCCGCAGCCAATATCTGCAATCCTATCACCATTTTTTAATCCAAGGTCGGCAAGTGTTTTTTTTGCAGGTAATATTTTTTTTCTCTCATCGCTTACCAGGTTTCCCCTTTTTTCAAAATCAAATTTTTGAACCATTGTTTCACTCTTAAAAAGATGTACTTGCTATTTAAAAGTAATTATATTTTAATAGGTCGGATTATACCTCAAAACTCAGTTCAGGTATAAAAATATTTTCATTTATGCTCAATAGTTCTAACTTTGCATATAGTGTTCAACCAAACCAAGCAATAAAAATAGTTGCTAACTTCCCTAATTTTTAAATTAATATTTTAAATAAAGCCAAATTATTTTAAAAATCCATAATTTTTAAGAACCCACAAAGGCATAGTTTTGCACACTTAAGTAGACTGACCTCTATTTAAGTTATTTCTTCTTATCTTGAATTACAAAGAGTTTTTGTGGGAAATTCAAGGGAGCATATTAAGCATCTTTCCAATTTTAATCAAATAATGTTAAAAATCCATTTAATAATTTTAATAAAATGTAACATTTATTGAAAACAATTCGTTATTAGAGGTAAGGCAAATAAAAATGTCTTTGAATTTTATAAAAAAGTTTAAAAAGGAGTATGAAGAAATGTTAAAGAAAGTTATATTAGGAATCGTTGTCGTAGCAATTGTACTGACAACTTCTGCAGGATTTTTGTATGCATATCAAAAGGAATCAGGTGGAAGGCAGAATTATAACCGGCAAAGCAGTCTAGCATCCAAAAATGATGCTGCTTGCACAAATCAGAATTGTATAAATAACGGCACTAGCCGAAATTGTACAGATGTATGTGATTGTGAAAATTGTCAGAATTTGCAGAGTGGCCAGAATAATCAGAACGGTCAGGGGTTACAGAACGGACAAAAAAATAATGAAAACTATACAGGTACCTGTCTGAATAACGGAGATGGTATTGGTTATAAAAATAATAATGGCAATTTGTATAATTATAAAAACCAAAATACCAACTGCGAAGAATTTAATATACAGAATATGTCAAAAAACAGATTTAAAAATAATCAATAATATCGGAATGGATGGAAGCACAAATGAATAAATTGAAATTAAAAACAAAGTTTATAATAGATATATTTTTAGCAGCAGCTTTTATGTTCAATGTTGTTACAGCACTGATATTGCTTTTTAATACAGGTGGAGGAGGGAATAGGCAATCAACCTGGTTGGTAAATTTATTTGATTTTAGCAGCCTAAGTTCCGTAAGGTTAATTCATGACTGGAGCGGTCTACTGATGGTTGCATTGATTGTTTTCCACCTGATGCTGAATTGGAGAATTATTTTATGTTATTTTAAGAACTTATCGAGAAGCACTACTAAGGTTGCAAAAGTTGAACAAACTTGTAAGAATATATAAAAGCAGGGCACCTGTTCTTATAGCAGCCGATTATGAAATTCTTACAAGTAACTTTAGCTGATGGATGATATAGAGTTAAATCTATACATTAAACAATTTAAAAAAAGTGGTGACAGGGTTTATTTTGAGAAGATCTATCACCACTTTTTGCCAAAGATTTACAGATTTATTTTTTTTCAGGTATTAAATAAGCAAACAGCTGAAGATCTTGCCAGCGAAGTTTTTATAAAAATATATAACAACCTTGGGAAATCCAGTTTAAATGCATTTACCTTTAAGGCATGGGCATTTAAGATAGCGCAAAATACTACGATAGATTATTTCAGAAAAGAAAATAAAAGCAAATACGATGTTTCATTTGAACAATGTATTGAAGAATATAACGAGAATGGAATTAAAGATAAAAATCTAATAAAAGAAGAAAAATATTTAGAAAAAGAATTACCGTTTTCAAATGAAAGATTAACGAATTTATTAAGCAGATTGCCGGATATACAGAAAAAAATTATCTTACTCAGGTATGTAGATGAATTGGATTATAAAACAATAGGATCCATATTAAACAAAAACGAGTCGGCTGTAAGAACAATGAGCTTTAGAGCATTGAAATATATAAAAGAAGAACTGAATAAATAAATGTTTAAAGAGAATAAAAAAAAGGTTGAGGGAAAAATTATTCATAAATTTATCAGTCTTTTAGATAAGGGCTATGATGCCCAATACTGCTTTAATAAATTTCCGTTTTTCAAATCTTACAGAAGCGAGATAAACCTTTATCTCGATGCTTTAAATAAGATAAAAGATTTTAAATCTATTAAACCTTCTGAAAATTTTGAAAAACATACCCTGGAAAAAATTTATCAGAATGCTCAAAAGGTTGAAGATAATCGTTCTTGGGAAAATCCGGTTTTGCCTAGAGCTCCAAAATTTAAAAGGCCTTTTTTAAAACCTGTTATTATTTTTATTTCTTCATTTTTATTTCTTACCTTTTCTTATACGGGAACAGTATTTGCTTCTGAAAATAGCATACCGGGTGATATTCTTTATAATGTCAAGATATCTGCTGAAAATATCCAGACAAGCTTTACCCCATATTCCAAACAAGGTGCTTTGCATTTTAAATTTTTAAACAGGAGAATGGGAGAAGCAAGCGTTATATTAGATGAAAATATTGATATTTCTGATGAAGAAATGAATAACTTGCTTAAGGCTATTGATTTTGAATTTCAAAAGTGCAATGAGTATCATTATCTTAACAAACAGGAGAGCGAAACTGTAAATAATGAAATAAATGGTATAAAAACGGAGACACAGAAAAGAATTAGAAAACGGGATGGTTCGGGAAAAAATAATATTAAAATAATCAGATAAGATGTGATATTGGATAAATTTTAGTATAATTTAAAACCAAATTAATTAATTTTTGCACATAATTACAATATGTCAAGACCGAAGAAAAAACGCTGTATTTACAACGATCCCGGATTAAGATATTTCAAACCAAGAGGGATACCTCTTACCGAATTAGATATTATCCGGCTTGAGTTAGATGAATATGAAGCAATCAGGCTAAGTGATTTGCTTGGCATGAGCCAGATAGAAGCAGCCAGGAACATGAATATCTCAAGGGGAACATATCAAAGGATTTTAAAGTCAGCCCATTATAAGATTGCTGAAGCACTGGATAAAAATGCCGCTATTGAATTAAAAGGCGGAAATGTGGATATAAAAGACTTGAACTACAGAAATTAAGTAGAAGGTTTTAAAAAGAGCTATAATAATTCATATAGTTAAATATAATAGCAGCTATGAAACCAAGAAAAATAAGAGACGTATCTTTTCCCCCAAAGGTGGTATTTTTTAAACCGCAGGGAATACCGCTCCGCGAAGTTGAGATAGTGAACTTAACAGTAGACGAATATGAAGCTGTCAGACTGGCCGATTATGAAAATCTTAAACATTATGAAGCTGCAAAAAAGATGAATATTTCAAGACCGACATTTACACGCTTGCTGGAGAGCGCTCATAAAAAAATCAGCAATTCGATAGTAGAGGGAAAAGCTATAAGAATAGAGGGCGGAGATTTTAAGTTTTCAGATAAAATCTTTCAATGCAAAAGATGCGGGCAATTCCAGAACATCCAAAAAAAAGAAGATGAAACAGGCAGTTGTGTCAATTGCAGCAGCGATGAATTAAAAGAAGTTTTTCCTGATTCTTTCAGAAGATTCAGAAGAGGCAGGCAGAAGGAAAATCTCTGATTTCCTTTTTTTTAATCCTTATCAAGTTCCTCATATATTTGAATTCCTCTATAAAAATTGTCCCAATTAAATATTAATAAATTGACATATGAACTATAGTTCAATAATATATGCCTTGAAATTATTATTTGCATTATTGGGATCTATTATTTAACGATAACTTCTAAATTTAAAAAACAGAAAAGGAAAGGTTTTAAAATGCTGGATAAAAAAAATAACGGCCTGCCGGATGAAGATAAATTAAAAAAGAATCTTTCTGGGGTTAAAAAGAAATTTATTGTTTTAAGTGGAAAAGGAGGAGTAGGCAAAACTACCGTAGCTGTTAATTTAGCGTATGCTCTGGCTTTAAAAAACTATAAAGTAGGGCTTTTAGATGTTGATATTCATGGACCAAATATTGCAAAAATGCTTGGAATTGACGATGCCTTATTTGAAGGCGATGATTTAAAAATGCCTGCTTTTAAAGTACTGGAAAATCTAAAAATCATGAGCATGGCTTTTTTACTTAAAAGTCAGGACACTCCTATTATATGGAGAGGGCCTTTAAAAATGAAAATAATAAAAGAATTTTTAGAAGATATTAATTGGGGCGAACTTGATTATCTAATTATAGATTCACCACCAGGGACTGGTGATGAGCCGTTAAGTGTTATCCAATTAATAACTGATTTAACTGGTGCAATAGTCGTGACTACTCCTCAGGAAGTTGCAATACTTGATGCAAGGAAGAGTATAGAATTTGTAAGACAGCTAAGTGTTCCTTTTATTGGTTTAATCGAAAATATGAGCGGACTTATTT
>JAJFVM010000179.1 GCA_021371805.1 bacterium | reverse complement strand
TATTTAAATAATGTTTTTAACTCTTTAATTTTTTATTCCTTAAATGCCGGTTAATAAATATATTTATATATTTTATTACACTTTTATTTTTAATCATAAACCAAGTTTTAAAATTTAGCATAGAGATGACTAAAGCTGAATTTAAATTATCTAAAATAATGTAAGAATTAAATACTATTGAGCATTTATTTACAACAGTCAATATTCCAAAATATGAGATGGGTAGAAATGCCGCCAGACTTATAATTATTTTCATTTTCCAGAAATTCCAGGTCTCTGTAAATGGTCATATGGGTAACATTAAACATTTTTGCAAGTTCGTCGATGCTTATCTTGTACTTGTCTTTAACCATTCCAAGGATTTGCTCCTGTCTTGAAAGGTTCTTGGAAATATTATTCATTTTTTTATTTTATTTTTTTTCATTTTATTATTTAAAGTGGTATAATTTGTACATACAAATTATACTGTAGGTTCAATATGGATGAGAAATTAATAATAAGAATTGATAAAAACTTAAAAGACGATTTTGGAAAACTGGCAAGAATTGAAGGTAAAACTACCAGTGATAAAGTAAGAGAATTGATGGCTGATTTTGTATCGGAAAATGATTTTTCTAAAATTGTAGATGATTTATGGTCAAGAATTTCAGAAAAAATCGTAGATAAAGGATTTACGGAAAAGAACATAAATGATGTTATAAAGGACGTTCGAAATAAATGAAAGTTGTTATAGATACTAATGTTTTCATATCATCCTTTTTCAGATCCTCAGTTAATCCGGTAAAGATCATTAATCTCTGGAAATCAGGTAAAATTACCATCTGTATTTCAGAAGAAATATTTGAAGAATATTTTGAAGTACTTATTAGATTAGGCCTGGCAAATGAACCTGAATTGAAAGAGTTAGCCGATATTTTTCAAAGAAAAGAAAATATGATCTATCTGAATATGGTTCCCAAAATCAATCTGGAAATAAATGATAAGGACGATTTAAAATTTATAGAGTGTGCTCTTACGTGTAAAGCTGATTATATTATTTCCGGTGATAAACATTTGCTAAATCTGAAAGAATATAAACATATTAAGATTTTATCACCAGGTGAATTCCTTATTGTTACGGATGGAGCTAATTATTAACTATGCTTTGCGGATATAGTTATGTTTGATTTGAACAATTTTAAAGATTATCCGGATTTCTTGACTTTTAAACCAAGAATGGCGACCGGAATAAATTACCTGCTCATAAATGGGAAAATAATAATACAGGACGGGATAAATACTCATTCCAAAAATGGCTATATTATTAAAAATAACTGACCTCTGGTTCTGTTTAATCAAAAATCTATAAAATGAAGCTTTTTAAGGAGCTTATTTTCCCCTATCAGGGTTAATATGTCTTCTGCGGTAAATTTATAATTTACATCGGGGGGAGTTTTAACATTTCCCTCAGAGTCTTTCACGCTTATTATCGTAACTCCATATTTTTTTCTGAGATTTAATTCTATCAAATCCCTGCCTATCATCTGCCCAGGAGTTTTAAGTTCAAGAATTGTTACATCCGAACTAAGTTCTATATAATCAATAATATTATTGCTGCTTAATATTTTTCCTACCCGCTCGCCCATCTCTTTTTCAGGAAATATCACGGTATCTGCTCCCACCTTGGACAATACTTTACCCTGAACTTTGGTGCCTGCTTTTGCTATTATCCTTTTAGCACCTTTTTCTTTTACTAAAAGAGTGGCCAGTATTGAATTTTGAATGTATTTTTCTCCGATACATATAACAACAGCTTCAAATTCAGGGATTCCAATACTGTCAAGAGCTTCTGAATCCGTTGAATCCAATTTCATGACATTGTCAATTTCAAAAGAAAATTTCTGTATCACATTTTCATTATTATCAATTCCAAGAACCGAATGTCCTTCTTTTGTCAGGGTTCTTGCTATATTTATTCCGAACCTTCCAAGTCCTATAATTAAAAATGATCTTTTCATATATTCTTCTTTTAGCTTTTTATTAAAATAATCATCAGTCAGTAAACAATACTAAATTTTAAATAAATTCTGATATAAAAACAACTAGTTTCGAAAATCAGGATATAAATAAACGAGATATGGAATAATCTGAATTATCCTATCGATATTGATTCTTCCGGTCTTTCTATTTTTTCCGGATGCACTCTTGAAGCGATTGCAAGAGACAGCGAACTGATGCCTATTCTGCCGATAAACATACAGGCAATTATTATTGCCTTGCTGGCAGTTGATAATTCCGGAGTTATCCCTGTTGATAAACCGACAGTTCCGAATGCTGAGGTTACTTCGAAAATTACCTTTATAAAGCTCTCCCTTTCTATAAGCATTATTGCAATTGAAGCTGTCAGTACCAGTAAAATTGCCGTTAAGGTTAAAGTCAGAGCTCTAAGCACTATTGTCTGAGGAATCCTTTTTTTAAAGATCGAAATATTTTTCTGTCCCTTAAGGGAATAAATACCTCCAAGTGTTATTGAGGCAAAAGTTGTAGTCTTTATACCTCCTCCTGTTCCGCCCGGGGAAGCTCCGATAAACATTAAGATAATCAGAATCAGCAAAGTAGCTTCGTTAAGAGTAGCCATATTTATGGTATTGTATCCGGCCGTTCTCGGTGTTATTGACTGAAAGAAACTGGCTAAAACCTTGGTCCCGATTGGGAGATTTCCAATTGAAGCCGGATTTTTAAATTCCATCAGGAAAAATAATACCGCTCCGATTATAATAAGCATAGATGTTGTAAGTAATACAATTTTTGTATGAAGAGAGATTTTTTTTGTTCGCCTGTATTCTAAAATTTCCGATATTACCGAAAAACCTATTCCGCCGGTGACTATCATAAGCATGATGATAATATTAAATGCGGCATCTCCCGCAAAGCCTTCAAAATTTTTGGAGTATAATGAAAATCCTGCATTATTAAAAGCACTGACACCATGAAAAATACCATAGATAAAGGAACTTCCGGCTGATTGTCCATATCTGAAAAACAAGATTGCTGCAAGAGACAGTGATCCCATAAGTTCAATGATAATTGTTGTTGCCGCTATTAATATAAAAAATCTGGTGGAGCTGAATTTCTGATTTACGCTGAAGCCGGTTTTTATATAAAATCTGTCACCCAAATTTATTTTTCTGCCGAGCATTAGTGCAAAAAATGAAGTTATGGTCATTATCCCAAGACCGCCTATCTGTATAAGAAATAATATTACTGATTTACCGGCAGCTGTGAAAAAAGTTGCCGTATCCTGTACTATAAGACCTGTAACACAGGTAGCGGAAGTTGCAGTAAAGAGGGCATCTATAAAACTTATTTTTCCGCCCTTTGTCATGATTGGAATCATTAAAATTAAAGCTCCAATTATAATTGCCGCAGCGAATGCAAGAATTATCCGGTTAACAGTCCTGCGCTGGCTCTTTAAAAAAAAGTTGCTTAATTCTTCCATAAGTATTTAGATACGATATTTTGTTATTTAATTTAAGTCTTTATTCTAATAAAAAATTGAAGAAAAAATAAGTAAAAAATATTTTAAAAGTATATTGCTTTTTAAGAAATATCATGTAAAATAATTGTAAAAATGTTTTTCATTTAAAGTGAAATTAAAGTTTAATTATTTTAGAAAAAACTTTTAGTATGATGTTGACAATTATTTTTTTATTTATTAAAATTTATTTAAATTAAAAGGGCTGGTGAAAATTTGTTTGACGAAGCTGACAAAAGTTATCCGATAGAGCTGGTGGCGGAGTTTTTGGGCATTAATAGCAGGACTTTATATTATTATGAAAAATTCAGTTTGGTTTGTCCGCTTCGGAGGGGAAGGAAGAGATATTATTCAAAAGAGGATATAAACTGGCTGGAATATGTCCGGGAACTGATGTATGAACACGGAATGAATTTAAGATCAATAATCATTCTTATTAAAAGAAGAGATGCAGTTATTCTGGATAGGTGTCCTGAAGATGTGGTGCTTTGTTTTAAAAATTATCTTGCAAGAAAGGATAATGGAACAAAGAAGATTAAAATTGAGGGAGAAGATGATGCTCTTAAAGATATAAAATAAATTTTCAAGTCAGATTTTTTAAAAAATTTCGGATATCGAAAAAGTTTTAAAAGGTTTTAAAAATTATAAAAAGGAAAGGTTGATTTATTATGGGGAAAGCGGTTGGAATTGATTTAGGAACTACAAACTCATGTATTGCAGTTATGGAAGGCGGAAGTCCTATGGTTATAACTAACAGTGAAGGCGGCAGGACTACTCCTTCGGTTGTTGCATTTACCAAAAAAGGTGAAAGATTGGTTGGCCAGCTTGCAAAGAGACAGGCTGCGCTTAATCCTGAAAATACGGTTTATTCAATTAAAAGATTCATAGGCAGGAAATATGATGAAGTTGAAAGTGAAAGAAAAACCATTTCGTATACTGTAATTAACGGTAAAAACGGACTTGCGACAGTTAAACTTAATGACAGAGAATATACTCCTGAAGAAATTTCTTCAATGATCTTGCAGAAATTAAAAGCTGACGCTGAGGCTTATCTTGGAACCGAAGTAACTGATGCGGTTATTACTGTTCCTGCGTATTTTAACGATTCTCAAAGACAGGCAACAAAGAATGCAGGCAAGATTGCAGGACTTAATGTTTTAAGAATCATAAACGAACCTACGGCAGCAGCTTTAGCTTATGGTCTGGACAAGAAAAAAGAAGAGAAAATTTTAGTATTTGACCTGGGTGGAGGAACATTTGACGTTTCTGTTCTTGAAGTTGGAGAAGGTGTTTTTGAAGTAAAAGCAAGTCACGGTGATATGCACCTTGGTGGAGATGATTATGATAACAGGATTATGAGTTATCTTGCAGATGAGTTTAAAAAAGAACAGGGCATTGACTTAAGAAGTGACAGGCAAGCTCTTCAGAGACTTATTGAAGCATCGGAAAAAGCTAAAATTGAGCTTTCAAGCGTTATGGAAACCAATATAAGCCTGCCATTCATTACAGCAGATGCAAATGGTCCAAAACACCTTGAGACAAAATTAACAAGGGCTAAATTTGAACAGATTACCGCTGATTTAACAGACAGATGCAAAAAGCCCATGGAGAAAGCTTTGGCTGATTCAGGCTACAAGATTTCTGAAATTAATGAAGTAATTCTGGTCGGCGGTGCTACAAGAATGCCTGTTATTGTTGAACTTGTTAAAAGTATTACCGGGAAGGAACCGAATAAAAGCGTTAATCCTGATGAAGTAGTGGCTGTAGGTGCAGCTATACAGTCCGGTGTTCTTAAGGGAGATGTTAAGGATGTTGTTTTGCTGGATGTAACTCCTTTGTCGCTTGGAATTGAAACTTTAGGTGGAGTTATGACAAGGCTTATTGAAAGAAATACGACAATTCCTACCAAGAAGAGCGAAATATTTACGACTGCTGCAGATAATCAGACCAGCGTAGATATTCATGTTCTGCAAGGTGAAAGAGAGTTTGCAAGAGACAATAAGACTATCGGTAATTTCAGACTTGATGGTATACCGCCTGCACCAAGAGGGATACCTCAAATAGAAGTTACTTTTGATATAGATGCAAACGGAATAGTTAATGCAGGCGCAAAAGATATGGCAACAGGCAAAGAGCAGAAGATTACAATTACTGCGACCTCTCATTTAAATGATGACGAGATCAAAAAAATGGTGAGAGAAGCTGAAGTTAATGCTGCTGAAGATAAGAAGAAAAAAGAGCTTGTTGAAGTTAAAAACAGAGCTGATAATCTGATTTATCAGACAGAAAAATCTTTAAGAGATTATGGCGATAAAGCTCCTGCCGATACGAAGAGTAAAATTACAGGTCAGATTGAAGCTTTAA
The DNA here is from genome assembly GCA_021371805.1 of bacterium. Lineage (GTDB taxonomy): Bacteria > Actinomycetota > Humimicrobiia > Humimicrobiales > Humimicrobiaceae > JAMDDL01. The sequence goes on along the minus strand of JAJFVM010000179.1, from coordinate 7,354 downwards.
AGAAAACAATGGAAAGCGAAAACACTGAAGAAATTAAAAAAGGCACTGACAGTCTTGAAAAATTGGTTGGTGAACTTTCAACACATATGTATCAGCAGTCAAGTGCCGGAGCAGGTACAGGTGCGGGAGCAGGAGCAAATGCAGGCCCAGGTGGTTTTGGCGGCAGCGCAGGTCCGCAAGAACAGTCAGCAGCCGGCAGCAAACCTGAAGATGATGTGATAGATGCCGAGTTTGAAGCTAAAGATGAGAACAAATAGTTGCAGGTTTTAAAAAAATATTAAATTAGCAATCTTTAAAAGAGGATTTAACTAATAAATATAAGTTTTCTTAAAAAAAAGAAAAAATAAAAAAAATAATTAGTAAAAAATGCTTGGAGGGGGGATTTTATATGCCAATTGTAAGATGGGATCCGTTTAGTGATCTGGTTCAGATGAATGATGAGATTGGAAGATGGTTCGGTGAAACCGAAAAAGGCAAATTGGAAAGAAAAACGGGAATATGGGCTCCAAATGTTGATATTAAAGAGTCCGAAACCGATATTACTGTTAAAGCTGATTTGCCGGGTCTGAAGAAAGAAGACATAGAAGTATCTGTCGACAATGACATGCTTGTAATCAAAGGTGAGAGAAAGTTCGAGAAAGAAGAGAAAGATAAAGACTATGTCAGAGTTGAAAGAAGCTATGGTTCATTCTACAGATCATTTACAATAGGTGCTCCTGTTAAGGAAGACGAAATCAAAGCTTCGTATAAAAACGGAGTTTTGGAGGTTACGGTTCCTAAAGCTGAAATCAAGAAAGCTAAAAAAGTCGAAGTTAAAACTGAAGAATAAAATGGAGATAAAGTTAAGTAATAATAAAAATGTGTTTTAACTTTAAAATTTAAAATGTTTTTTACCTGCCCATTGCTTTTATAAGCGTGGGCAGGTGCTTTATATAAAATAAAAATTCCAAGGTGGTTTTAAAATGGTTGATTACAAGGATTATTATAAAATACTCGGGGTTAGCAAGAGCGCTACTGAAGATGAGATAAAGAAAGCATACAGGAAGCTTGCAAAACAATATCATCCTGATGCAAATAAAAATAACCCGGAAGCTACGGAAAAATTTAAAGAAATAGGTGAAGCTTATGAGGTTTTAAAAAATTCCGAGAAGCGCTCCCGATATGACCAGCTTGGTTCAAACTGGAAAGCTTATTCCAGGGCCGGAGGTGCCGGTGCAGGATGGCCTGGAGGAGCTCAGTGGCAAAGTACAGGGGCCGGTGGTGGTTCATCGTATAACTACAGCGGCTCTGGTTTTGATTTCGGTGATTTAGGCGGCGGATTTTCTGATTTCTTTGAAATGTTTTTTGGTAAAGGCTCTGATACCAGATTTCAGGACTTTTCATCAACTTTTGGCGGAGTAGGTTCAGGCACCAAACAGAATCAGAGAACTGGCTGGAGAGCAAGAAGAACGGCGGAAAAAGGGCAGGATGTTGAATCTAAGCTTGCCATTACTTTAAGGGAAGCATATTTTGGAACGGAAAGATCTTTAAGGCTTCAAAGCTCTGATGGAAAACTTAGAACCATAAATGTAAAAATCCCAAAAGGGATAAAAGATGGCGGCAAAATAAGAGTTACCAGTGAGGGCCAAAAAAGTGCAAGCGGCGGTCCATCAGGAGATCTTTACCTTATTGTAGAAATAAGCCCCCATCATTTTTTTACCAGGAAAGAAGGCAATCTTTATTGTGAAATTCCGGTTACAATTAAAGAGGCTATTTTTGGAGCGACTATTGATGTTCCTACTTTTGCAGGACCGGTTTCTGTCAAATTACCGGCCGGAATTCAGTCAGGCAAATCTTTAAGGTTGAAGGGAAAGGGAATGCCGCATCTTAAAAGTACGGAATATGGAGATTTGTATGCCAAAATAAAAATAGTCATTCCGGAAGATATGACGGAGCAGCAGAGAAAATATCTTGAGGATTTTTCAAAAATTTATAATGAGAATCCAAGAACTAAAATTATTGTTTAGAGGTGATATATATGCAATTTGAAAAATTTACAATAAAAGCGCAGGAAGCTATTTCAGCAGCCAATACTGTTGCAACGGATAACGGTAATCAGGAAATTGCCGATGTTCATTTAATGAATGCTTTACTTGAACAGGAAGACGGGGTTGTAGTTCCCATACTTCAAAAGCTTGAAATAAATCTTGACGATTTTAATAAAAAAATAAATGACGAACTTAAAAAATATCCGAAAGTTTACGGAGCAAATACCCAGGTATATTTAAGCCCGGAAGCTAATAATACCTTAAATATTTCCATGAAAGAAGCGCAGCAGCTTAAAGATGATTATGTCAGTACGGAGCATCTGTTGATAGCATTGTCTGAAAGTAAAAGCAGGATAGGAGAAATTTTAAGACAATACGGTATTTCCAAGTCAAAAATCTATCAGATTCTGGTTGAGATAAGGGGAAATCAGAGAGTAACTGACCAGAATCCCGAAGATAAATACCAGGCTCTTCAAAAGTTTGGCAAGGACATGACGGAACTTGCAAAAAAAGGCAAACTGGATCCTGTAATCGGAAGAGATGATGAAATAAGGCGTGTTATACAGGTTCTCTCGAGGAGAACCAAAAACAATCCGGTTCTGATAGGAGAGCCCGGAGTTGGAAAAACCGCTATAGTTGAGGGTCTTGCCCAGAGAATTGTATCCGGGGATGTTCCTGAAGGGCTTAAAGGCAAAACTGTTTTTGCCCTTGATATGGGTGCAATAATTGCAGGCGCAAAGTACAGAGGAGAGTTTGAAGACAGGTTAAAAGCTGTTCTTAAGGAAATTTCAAAATCAGAGGGCAAAATAATTTTATTTATAGATGAACTTCATACTGTTGTAGGAGCAGGTGCGGCAGAAGGCGCTGTTGATGCATCCAATATGCTGAAACCTATGCTTGCAAGGGGCGAACTTCATATGGTCGGCGCCACTACGCTTGATGAGTACAGAAAATATATTGAAAAAGATGCGGCACTTGAGAGAAGATTTCAGACGGTATTTGTCAGTGAACCTGATGTTGAGGATACTATTGCAATTTTAAGAGGTTTAAAAGAAAAATATGAGATCCACCATGGAGTCAGAATTAAAGATTCCGCAATAATATCGGCTGCAATTCTATCAAGCAGATATATAACTGACAGATTCCTGCCGGATAAGGCTATTGATTTAATTGATGAGGCAGCCTCAAAATTAAGAATTGAAATAGACAGCCTCCCGACAGAAATTGATGAAATTGAGCGGAAAATAAAACAGCTTGAAATAGAGGAGCAGGCATTAAAGAAGGAAAAAGATAAATCTTCTCTTGAAAGAATACAAAAAATTAAAGAAGAGCTGGCTCAGTTGAAAGAAAAAAGTACCGGTATGAAGGCTCATTGGCAGAAAGAAAAAGATTTAATTAAAAATATTCAATCGGTCAAAGAAGAAATAGAAAAAACAAAAATAGCAGCGGAGCAGGCTGAAAGAGATGCGGATTTACAGAAAGCAGCCGAATTAAAATACGGAAAATTGCTTGAACTTGATAAAAAACTTAAAGAAGGAAATGAAAAATTATCGTTACTGCAAAAAGATGTAAAAATGCTTAAGGAAGAAGTTGATGAAGAAGATATTGCTGAGATTATTTCCAAATGGACAGGAATACCTTTATCAAGACTTATGGAAGGCGAAGTTGAAAAATTAGTCCATATGGAAGACAGATTGAAACAAAGGGTAGTCGGCCAGGATGAGGCAATTAATTCTGTTGCCAACGCAATCAGGCGGGCAAGAGCAGGGCTGGGAGATCCTAATAAACCGATAGGATCATTTATATTTTTAGGCCCGACCGGTGTAGGCAAAACAGAACTTTCAAAAGCACTTGCCGAATTTTTGTTTGATGATGAACATGCGATGGTAAGAATTGATATGTCCGAATATATGGAAAAACATACTGTTTCAAGACTTATAGGGGCACCTCCAGGCTATGTCGGATATGAAGAGGGAGGTTATCTGACTGAGGCAGTCAGGAGAAGACCGTATTGTGTTATCCTTCTTGATGAAATTGAAAAAGCTCATCCTGATGTATTTAATATATTGCTTCAAATAATGGATGACGGAAGATTAACTGATGGCCATGGAAGAACAGTTGACTTTAAAAATGCAATTCTTATCATGACATCCAATATAGGAAGCCAGTATATTACCGAGCTTGGGAAAAAGGATGAAAAAGAAATAGAAAAACGGGTAAGGGAAACTATGAAAGATTATTTCAAACCTGAATTTTTAAACAGGGTGGATGATATTATAATTTTCCATAAACTTGGTATTGAAGAAATTAAAAAAATTGTCCTTATAGGGCTTAAAAAATTAATAGAATCGCTTGAAGGCAGGAAAATCAGGCTTGAAATCAGCGAAAGTGCAAGAGAGCTTATCGCAAATGAAGGTTTTGATCCGGTATACGGCGCCAGACCTCTTAAAAGGGTCATACAGAATGAAATCCAGAATGTTCTGGCAATGAAGATCTTAAACGGAGAAATAAAGGAAGACGATACTGTTTCAATTAATACAACTGGTCCTGAAAGTAAAAAACTTTCTTTTGAAGTAATTCAATAAAGAGGCTATTTTGTTTGACTTAAATTAAAATAAGATTTTATAAAGAATGGTTTTTGCTTAAATTCAAATCATGGTAATTTAAGCTAAGCTTTCTTTGCGTGTGCAAGATATTTTTCGTGGTCCAGTATGTTGTCTGCCTCATCCTGAAGTTCCCAAAAACTTTTTTGTATTTCTTTGTGGATTTCTTCTACTGAATCTTTATAGCTTTTTTTATCACCGATTCCCTTAAAGTCATTTTCTATAATCTCTGCCATGGGGTTGATTGGATTTCCGATAAATATGTTAATTCTTCTGAAAAGGTTAAGAGCAAGTGCAGCCATACCCTCCGTAACTTTATTTGTTTCAATATTTGTTCCGGCTTTCAGGCCTTTTATTCCTTGAATATAAATCGGGATCACCCGTAGTTTTGTTTTATAAGCAAAATATGCGGCGCCTTTTTTAAAATCATCATAAATATTGGTCTTGTTTAATTTGCCTTCGGGAAAAACTGCAAAATTTACACCTTTCTTACCTTTATTGCTGATAAGCTCTTTGAAACTGCCGAAATTCTTATATAAATTTTTTTGAAAAACAGGAATTGCGTTTCCAACTTTTCTAAAGAAAAGATTAGTAAATTTATTTTTAAAATCATCGGATATGGCAAAAAAAACAAGTCTTTTTTTCAGAGCAGCCATAATTAATATCGGGTCAGCTCCGGTAACATGGTTTATTGCAAAAATTACTTGTTCGTTTGCCGGAATCCTTGAAAAATTAAATACTTTTATCCTGACTATAAGTTTATACAGGTTGACTACTATTATTCTGGGCAGGGAATAAAAAAATTCTTTAATTCTTTTCATTTTCTTGTCTCGGATTAAAATAAAGTTTAAATATTATAATATTATTTTTCCTTTATTCTGCAAATAATTGCTAATGTTTGGAAAAATGGTGTAAAATTTTAAAAATTTTATATAGTAAAAACATTTTAATTCATGATCTATAAAGCTGCTTATTTTAATATATTTGATATAGTATAAAACTCTATAATATAAGACGAAAATCAGGTGTTTTTGTTAGTAATTAAAGCAAAGTAAAGAGCAAAACCGGGATCTTGATTTATCAAATTCCGTTCCGGAAAGTAAATTTTAGAAATGGGCAACCTTAAATTTTTTAAAAATTTTAAAGATGAAATAAAAAGAAGTATAAGTAAAGTGAAAGTAATTTATACGGATTTAGATGGGACAATGCTGAACGATAAGGGCTGTTTGATTAAAGATGATAAAGACAATTATTATTTTGATGTGCTTATGCAACTTAAGAATTTATCAGCAAAGAACATTGACCTGGTGCTTGTTTCCGGAAGGAACAAGATGCAGTTAAGATATAATGCCCAGATATTGGATCTGAGAAATTATATTTCCGAACTTGGCAGTGAAGTGGTTTATGATTTAGGAAAAGAAATACACCTGACTTATGATAAAAGCAGGCAGAAATATGATTTTGCAAGTCTCGGCCCTGATCTGGAAGCAGTTGTAAGTCTTTTGAAAAAAGAATTCCCGTCTAAAATAGATTATAGCCCGGACTGGAATAGATACAGGTCGACCAATGTTCTTTTTCTGGGTGAGATAGATTTAAATAAGGCAAATAAATTGCTTGAAGAAAATGGATATGGTGATTCCGTAATCATCAATAATGGTCTGACTGGAATGTATTCAACAAATTTAAATGTCAGCAAAGTTTATTTTTATAATTTAATGCCAAAAGGTATTAATAAAGCAGCCGGCGTCAGACTGGATAAAAAAATAAGACATCTTGAAAGGGAAAACTGCATTGCGCTTGGCGATTCTCTTGAGGATTTAAAAATAGCCGGGGAAGTCGGTTACTTCTTTTTGATAAATAATAATATTCATGAAGAAAAAGATGTACTGGATGTTTTACCGGAATATGAAAATGTTTATATTTCCGACCATAAGATGAACAGGGGATGGGTTGAAGTCATAAGCTATCTTTTTATTTAAAATATTTTAACAATATTTTTTAAATAATTTATAATATATTTGTACTTGGATAAATCATGTTAAATAATATTTTTTTGCTATGATGTTATATTAGAAATGTTAATAAGAAAGGCAATCATGACTGACTTTGTTAGTGAACCACTGGATAAAAAAGTTATAGATCAGATTAATCAAATTAAAAGTGCCGATATAGTTGTGGGAATACCGACATATAACAATGAAAATACAATTGCAAAGGTAATGACTAATTCCGGCGATGGTCTGAAAAAATATTATCCCGCATTAAAAAGTGTTATTTTTAATGCAGACAGCAATTCTGATGATAAGACAACAGACATTGTCGGTAAAACAAGATTGCCAAAAGGTGTTGAGAAGATTTCCACGGGATACATAGGTGAAAAAGGAAAGGGTGCAGCAATAAGGACAATTCTTGAAGGTGCAAGAATGCTTGATGCAAAAGTTTGTATAATTTGTGAAGCTGATACCAGAAGTGTTACGCCTGAGTGGATTTACAGTCTTGCAAATCCTGTTTTAAAGTCAGGGTACGGATTTGTTTCTCCTTACTATATCAGAAATGAACATGATGCAACCATAAATAATGCGCTGGCGTATCCTTTAACCCGCGCTTTATACGGACTTAGAATCAGACAGCCCATAGGAGGGGATTTTTCATTTTCAAACGGAGTTTTACAGGTTTTCACAAGAAAAAAATATTGGATGGAATATCCAAGCATCAATAAGTTCG
>JAJFVM010000150.1 GCA_021371805.1 bacterium | reverse complement strand
CGGGTCTAAACATGCCGGTGACAGTTTAGACTGAGGATTTGAAAGGACTGAGTGAGCATTGCGAATGAGTCCGTGTTATATTTTTAGAAAATAACACTAAATAAGAAAAGGAGATTAAAATGTTATCACAAATACCGACTGATTTATCTAAACTAAGCAAAGAAAATTTAAAAAAAGAGATACTTAGGCTTGGGCTGATTGCCGAATTTGATGCAATCAACTTATATGAGCAGCTTGCAGCCATGACAGACGATACAGATATTAAAAAAGTAATACTAGATATTGCAAGAGAAGAAAAGACCCATGTGGGAGAATTTCAAGCTCTTTTACTGCGTGAAGATAAACAGCAGGTTAAGGAGCTTGAAGAGGGTTCAAAAGAAGTAGAAGATGAAATTGGAAAATAACTTATTTTTAACACTTTCCAGAGTATAAAATTGAAATATATTAGAATAAAAATTAAAGTTTAATAAAATTAAAAACATATTTATGTATTTGCATAATTATGTCATTTATGGTAACTTATTAATTGCATTATGATAAAACCTTATTTTGAAAAATCCAGGTTTAAATTATTTTTGGGAAATTCTATCGAAATTCTAAAGGAATTACCTGAAAATTCAGTAGATATGATATTTGCGGATCCCCCTTATTTTTTATCCAGTGGAACTTTTACCTGTCAGAATGGGAAAATGGTCAGCGTAAAGAAGGGTGAGTGGGATTTAAGTAATGGAACAAAAAGTAATTTTGATTTTCACCTTGCCTGGATAAAAGAATGCCGTAGAGTATTAAAACCTAATGGTACTATATGGATTAGCGGAACTTATCATTCAATATATCAATGTGGTTTTGCATTGGAGATTAATGACTTTCATTTCTTAAATGATATAATTTGGTTTAAACCTAATGCTTCACCTAATTTAAGCTGTCGCTTTTTTACTGCTAGCCATGAAACTTTGATTTGGGCAAGAAAAGATAGAAAATCTAAACATACTTTTAATTATGAAGTTATGAAAGATAACCGTTGGCCTGAAGATCAGTTGAAAAAGGAGGGAATGCAAATGAGATCAGTATGGTCTATAGATACTCCTAAACCGGTTGAAAAAAAATTTGGAAAACATCCAACTCAAAAACCATATAATTTATTAAAAAGAATAGTTTTAGCAAGCACAAATAAAGGTGATTTGATTCTGGATCCTTTTACGGGGAGTTCTACAACTGGAATAGCAGCCTATATAGCAGGAAGAAGTTTCATTGGAATTGATAATGAAAAGCAATATCTGGAATTATCAATTAAAAGATTTAATGAGCTCGAGAAAAATCTCAAGAATAAATTAAAGCTTTTTGAGGAAAAAAATGAAATTTTTGAATTTCTATAAAGAAATTTTAAAATGTAATTCCGAGGATGATGTTTTTAGCTACCTAATCTCTAATTTAAAACCAAGTATTTTATTATGGTCTTATTTTGTTAATTGGGATAAAGTTTTTTTTAATGCTAAAAAGATTGAAATAGCGTTAAATAATTTTAATTATTTGATTGGAAAACAAGATTTTGATAATGAATTTAAATATTTAATTAGGCAAAATCCTTCACTGATAAGAGTTATTCCTTTGCTTGTAGTAAGGAATGGTTCTGGAAGTCTTAAATATAAAATCTTAATAGATTATAAAAATAAAAAGTTTATTTATGATGATTATGATTTTACAAAAAATGAAATAGAAGAAGAGGATTTAGAAAAATATTTAATTTTTATCAAAGAGACTGGTTTAAAAAATTTATTGGTTTCCCAAAAAATTAAAAATCTTGTTGATTATATGATAGGAGTTGAAGCCGGTATCGATAGTAATGGTAGAAAGAACCGCAGTGGGCATTATATGGAAAATATTGTTGAATTTTTCATTAATGATCTATGTAAAAGACATGATTTAGAATAATAGGTTTAGCTTTTATATAAAACAAATAAAATAATTTTTTATATCTTCCATTTATATTAGAATTTGGATTATTGAAGGAAAATTTATTTTTTTTGATGGTTTTTACTTTGAAAGGAGGTGAAAATGAAAAGGAGGAACCTTATAGAAATAGTACAAGAAAAATATAAAAATAAAGAAAGGGTAGTTGCTCCATTACTTGGATTCCCAGGGGTTGATATAACTGGTAGCAATATCAAGATAGCTCAACAGAATTATGGTGAGCATTATAAAGTCATGAAAAAATTGGCAGAGATGTTCGAGCCTGATATTCTCTTTCCTTTAATGGATCTTTCGGTGGAAGCCAATGCTCTTGGAAGATATACTGTCTTTCCTAAGGAGGAATCTGCAACGGTTCCTAAAGATGGATTTGTTATCGATGATATAGAAAAACTAAGGGAAATAAATATAAGTTTCGATAGTCGGATAAATGGATATGTAGATACCGTAAAACTGATGAAAATCGGGCTTGAAGAAAAAATATTAAAAGGCGCATATGTGATTGGTCCTTATTCCCTGGCCGCACTTATCATGGGTGCGGATGAAGCAGCTATGTGTTCTATTCTTGAACCGGGAAAGCTCACCAAATTGTGTGAATTGACAACAGAAAAAATTCATGAATACGTAAATATGTTTATATCCGCTGGTGCAGAAGTGATTTGTGTGCTTGAACCGACTGCCGTAATGCTTGGGCCTTCTCAGTTCAGGGAATTTTCAGCGCATTATGTAAAACATATAGTGGATAGTTGTAAATTCAGTGGTGTGAGCACTATATATCACACTTGTGGTAATACTATGCATCTGATAAACGAAATGGCTAATTCGGGAGTCGATGGTATAAGCCTTGATTCAAAGGAAGTAGGTGTGGATTTAAGGGAGGTAGCAAAAATTCTTACAAGATATGTTCTTATTATTGGTAATATCAATCCCAGTGGAGTAATGTTAAGGGGAAGTCCCTCGGATGTGAAAAAAGAGGTAACATCTCTTATGGAGATGATGGACCCTTATGCTAACTTCGCACTCAGTACGGGTTGCGATCTCCCCCAGGAAACACCTTTGGAAAACATAAAAGCATTTATGGAAGCAGGGAGAAGCTATAGGATAAAATAGTATTATATAACTATATTGTAGTAATATATTTATACAATACAATTTTTCTAAAAACTTTAACCTATTTATCAAATAACCGCAGAGTTTCATTATTTTATTTTGAAGCTCTTCGGTTATTTTTTATATTTTTTGAAATATATCGGAATCATATTGAACTTTTTAAAAAATGATAATATTATAGTATTATATATTAATATTATTATGTAATATATTATTCATGATAAATAATATAAAAAATTCAACTATAAGATTAAATATATGTGTTCTTCAGGCTAAAAGTTTTAGAGAAAGACTATTTGGTTTGATTTTTAAGAGGTTAAAAGGTACTGAGGTTTTTTTAATCAAAAACTGTAATAGTGTACACACATTTTGGATGTTTAGGAAAATCGATATTATTTTTTTGGACCAAAACAATAAAGTAATTTCATTATTTAAAGACTTTAAGACATTTAGGTTTACCCCTTTTATAAAAAATGCTGTTTGTGTAATCGAAGCTGAATCCGGATTCATCTCAAAACATGATATTTATGTCGACGTTATTTTAAATCTTCAAATTTTACGCAAGAATATTTTATGAACTTAATTTATGTATTTACATAAATACATAAATATGCTATATATATACTTGATAATATTCAATAAATCTAGTTATGGATGTCAGAATATTCATTAAGTTAGAAAGAAATCATTAAAGATTCTTAAGAAAATAAATACTAAAGGAAGCTAATATGCAATTAAAAAATTTATTTATGAAAGAAAAAATAATAACGATAGTTTTTTTGATAATAGCTTTTATTGGTGGAATATTGATATTTATTTTTATTAAAGATTTAGGAGAAGGCGATAAGTTTCAAGGTGATTTTAATGAGGTACTTATTGCAAAGCAGAGAATAGAGCCTGGCTCTCAAATACAAATGGAAGATATAGAAAAACAAAAAATATCGAAAAGTATTTTTTCCGACTCATTCATCGAGGAATTCGAGAAAATAAAGGATAAGACAGTTATCGAAACTATCGAGGCCGGAGAAATAATCACTTATGAGAAATTTAAAGATATGAATAAAGACTCAAAAAAAACCTTTACTTTTTCTTCGTATATACCAGTTGGCAAAAAAGCAGTTACAATTCCGGTATCTTATTTCGGTGATTTGTCGATGCTTAATACCGGAGATAAAGTAGATATCATATCCTCCTATTATTGCCAGGAAGATGATTCGCTTAAAACTGAAACAATAATTTCTGGAGAGGAAATAATACTGTTTTGTGATAATGAAGCTAATATAAGCTCAGAAAATTCATATCCAGACAATGAAATGAATAGCGGACAATTTCCGGTATTGGATTTTACTGCCAAGAACTTGGGGTCCGATTATAGCGAAAAACTTATAATAACCTTTTATCTTAATTCAAAAGAAACAGAAAGTCTGTTTGCAAGCTTGGAGAGAGGTGTTTTATATATGTCAATTTGTTCTTCAAAGGTCTGATCGTATGAAAAACTCTGGCATAGTGATTTTTTTTACAGGCAGCAAAGGTGGTAGTGGGCAAAGTTTTATTGCTAATTGTATAGCCAATTATATTTCTATAAAGTCAATTTATAAGGTATTAATGGTAGATATGAATATTGGTTCAAGGGATTCAAGGATCATATACCATGTCGAAGATGAGGAAATTATGACAATCACAGATTTAAATAATGACTGTAACATCGATGTAGGAGCTTTAAAAAAAATGATTTTCAATTTTGAAAACAGCTTAAATTACATATTTCCTCCTTTAAAGTATCAAAAAAATATTTTTAAGTATGATTTTTTACAAAATTTATTCGAGATTTTTAAGAGCAACTTCGATGTTATTCTTGTCGATTGCGATATGTTTGTCGACTTTAATATAAAAGATAACAGCATTTTTTGTTTTGCAGATGAAATAATATTGATAAGCCTTCCTGATAAGATATCTGTTTATAATCTTAATTCTATAATAAGCTATTTCTGTCATTTGAGGGAAAAAATTGACATAAAGATTGTTATTAACAAATATAATATCAAACCATCCATTCCCTTTTTATTTTTGAATTCGACGATCAGATATCCCATAAACCACTTTATACCTTATGACAGAGATATCGAAAATCTATATCTAACTAAAGGTCCGGGAAGCATTTTCAATTACAATCTAAAAATCGTTAAAGACTTAAGTCTTATTGCGGAAAATATTATAAATATGCTAGTGGATGGATATGGTGAAATTTAATTAAAAGGGAAGTAGCAAATGGATAAAGAAATTGATTTGACAATGATTGTTCAGGATAAATTATCGAGTACATTGGATTTTTTTGAAATCGACCAACTGTCTGAGAAAGAGAGATTTCTTAAGATAGAGAATGCTTTATTTAAAATACTTGAAAGTGAAGACGTACCTGTTTCAAAAAAAGTATTGAAAAAATT
>JAJFVM010000137.1 GCA_021371805.1 bacterium | reverse complement strand
CGTGGATTTAATTGTAGTATCATCCCGGAGTAGATTATTCAGCCTGTATAAGTATGCTTTAGGAAGGATTCTGTTTGTAAATCTTCCAATTTTTGCAAAAAACATGTTTAGTTTTTTAAACAGATTTAATTTATCAGAGTTATTATTTAAGGTAATGGTATAAATATTTTTGGTAGAATTTCTTTTAAATAATAAATTCTTTAAAAGGAGGTAAGCGATAAATACTATAAATAAGTAATACGCAATTGTTAAATAATAAATGGACATAAGTTTAAAAAAGATCTTCTCTTAGTATTTTTTTAATAATAAAAAATCCTGAAAATTCAAATACGGCACCTATTATCAATAATATGTTTCCTATTGTTGATGAAAGGAAATCTTTAACTGCGGAATTCAGAAAAAAGTACATGCCGATAAATCCTGCTACGGGAAATAAGGCAATAATATTGCTTGAAAATTGGTTTTGGGCTGTTTGGGTTTTTATCTGAGATCTAATTCTTAAGTTTTGCTGCAAATTTTTTATTATATTTTCCAAAATAATAAGAATGTTGCCTCCGATTTTTCTGTTAATTTTTATTGCATTTGCAAATAAGCCGGCTTCTTTACTTCCTGTGTTTAAAGCAAAATTATCAAGGGCGGTATCCATGGATATATTGAGTTCAATTTCATTAACAAGGTTTTTCAGATGTGTTTTAAGCGGACTTTTAACATAAGCTAAAGATTCTTTAAATATCTGTCTTATTTCCTTGCCTGCTCTGAGCATAATTATCATATTTGATATGAATTCAATTAATTGGATATCAAGAGTTTCCTTTCTCTTTCTTAAGATGCTTCCGATAAATTCACCGGTAATTCCGGTGCACATTATTGATATAAAAAAGGATAAGAATATATTTTTAAAGAGAGTATAAAACATAGCCAGCATCGAGATAAATAAGATAGATAAAACATATTTTGTTCTTTTCTCATAAACATTAACTAATAAATTTGTGAAGCCGTTTTTATATGAATTACTATCATTTTGTAAATCATTATCACAGATATTTACATCTCCCGATTTGTTATAGTTGCTTAAACCAAATTTTTTTATATCCTTTACAGGGTTTCTTTGTTGAAGAAGCAAATTAGGGCGATAGGCACTTCTTAATAATAGATATATTCCGGTTAACCCAAGACTTAAAGTAAAAAATGTTAGGATAGATATTAAAATTGTAATTTTATCTGTCATCTAAATAATATGTTTATATTGTTTTATTAATTTTCTGTCAGGTTAATTGGTTTTTAATGATTTAATTATTATTTAAATTTTTCCCTGATTTGTTTTCAAAACCTTTTTTATACTGATTTCTTAACAAAATTTTCGGTATAAAATGAATTTTATTTATCTGCTAAAACCAATTCACCCCGCGTATCTCTAAAGAATTATTTTTTCAAAAATAAAGGTGTGTGCCCTGAATATTCAAAATGATCATATAAATCAGTTTTTCCGTTCTGATTATCGGTCCACAAATAATTAAAAATATCCTTTATAATTATTTCGGATTTTTCTCCTACTACATTACTTTCATTTATCACTTCACAAATTTTTGAAATTATTCTTTTACCATTTTTTAATCTCTCAAGATGAATAATTATATTGATTGAGGATGATATTATTCTTCTCGCAGAAGAAGGATTTAAACTAAGCCCCGACATGATCAGCATGGTTTCAAGCCTTGAAATTAAATCAACAGGTGAGTTAGCATGTATTGTGGTCATAGAACCATTATGGCCGGTATTCATTGCCTGCAATACATCAAGAGCTTCAATCCCCCTTATTTCTCCTACAATTATTCTATTGGGCCTCATACGCAAGGAATTTCTTACCAGATCTCTTATGGTAACTTCACCTTTACCTTCAATATTTGGCATTCGGCTTTCAAGCCTTACCACATTTTTTAAATTTATGTTTATTTCAAAGGTGTCTTCAATGGTAATAACTCTCTCATTTTCAGGAATAAAATTTGAAATAATATTTAAGATAGTCGTTTTCCCGGTTGAAGTAGCACCTGAAATTATAATGTTTGCCTTATTTTCCACACATAACTTTATAAAATCCGAAATTGCATTATTAAAGGTGCCTTCAATTATGAGATCTTCGATGTTTTTTAATTTCTTTTTAAATTTTCTTATTGACACCACTATTTCATTTAAAGCAATTGGCCTTATCACTACATTTACTCTCGAACCGTCTTTAAGTCTTGCATCTGCCATAGGGCAGCTTTCATCTATTCGCAGACCCAGAGGACTTAAGACTTTCTCAATAAAGTTTTTTACGT
>JAJFVM010000104.1 GCA_021371805.1 bacterium | reverse complement strand
TAATTATATCAAAATAACCACGTAAAAAATAAACTACAATAACAATTATCTTGAATTTATTGCAACCGAAATAATACTTTAAAAAATATTAATATGCAAGTCAATAAGAATTTAGAAAAGCATATTATATCTTCTTTATTAAAATTGAATTTTCAACAAATCTCTCTTTTGAAAAAAATTATCAAAAACCAGAAATTCATTTCTTACTAACTGAATTTATCAGGACTTCTCCGAAAATCCTTCATAAACATTAATAGTTTTCCTCTGGCTTATTTGCATAACAATCGGCATAGGATTATTTGTACTATGGATTATTGCTCTTGTTGACTGTACCAGAAGAAATGAAAAGGATTTTACAGGAATAGGCAGTTATGAAAAAATAATGTGGCTTCTGCTGATAATTTTCATAAATAATGTTGTCCCGATTATCTACTACATTTTAGTAATGCGTAAAAAAAATCAGAATACTGTTCCAAAAGCTGAAGATCAGACCGATAAACAAATATAAAAATTTATCTCTCTAAGAATATATTTATTTTTTCAACACAACCGGTTAATTTAATGATTAACTTTGACCTGAATTTCTGCTTTCCAATTATTCCAGAATAATAAACCTTATTGGAGCTTTAAAACCTCCGCATATGCAATTGGAGGTATTTCTGAAACAATACTAACCCTGCTTAGTCTTGTAAAGTCAATTGATGCAAGACTTTGAACTCCTCCTTCAGCAAATAAAGCACCTGCATAACCAACCTGCGGTAATAAGCTAATAACCTCATTAGAAGTTGCACCATGAGGCCATGCTATAAATATCACCGGCTTACCGGTATGAATTTCTATATCACTCTTTGACTGGGAAAGTTCGAATTTTGCCGTTTCGATAGACTCGTTGCTCATGATCCCATGAGACCATGAATGGGATTGAAATTCACAACCATATTTACTCATCTGCTTTATCTCAGGCCAGATCAACATAGCTCTTTGCGGTATATTGTCAACACTGCTGTCAAAGTCATTCAGCCTTCTTGTCTCTTCATTATCCCCGATATAACTGGTAATTAAAAATACGGTCATTTTATAATGATACTTCTTAAGGATTGGAAATGCCGTAGTATAAGTATTCTGATAACCGTCATCTGATGTAATTATAACCGGTTTTGCAGGTAATTTTGTTCCTTTTGCAAAATGATTATATAAATCAGTTAATGTTATGGTTTCATAACCCATATTTTTTAATGTTCCACACATAAAATCAAAGGCACCGGCACTGATTTCATACCTGCCGCTGGAATTATTTTCAATTCCGTGTAGTCCAATTATTGGTATTTGCCCTGCTATCATTTGAGGAGCAGCGCCGGCATCAAGTGATCCAGGTTTAACACCATAACTATTGCATAGATTTTTAAATTCATCCGAATTTGTAAAACCAGCAAGAACAAATTGTCTGGAATAGCCTTTATTTAATAAATTCATCCAGTTGTCAAAACCGGCAGAATCAGGCTCTCTGTTAAAGCAAGCTCTGAAAAGTATATTTAAATAATCTTCACTGCTTTTATTTTTCGCTAAAAATTCAGCACTGAATACGAAGTTATATGCTAATTGTGCACCGGTAATTTTTTTATTTAGGATTTGCTTGACATTATTTTCAAGACCGGAAGCGTCAGGATCCCTTTCAAGTATAATCATATAAAACCTTGTAACAAAATCACTGGCTTGAGCTCTTGTAGCTGCATGCAGCGGTTGGATATTAAAAACAAAAATGAAGGAAAAAATTAAAAGAAAAATAAACAGGTATTTAAATTTTTTCAGCATCTCTTATTTCTCCATTCTTTCTTTGAATTTTGTATCCAGAATATTTTAATTTAAATAAAAAATTTTTTTACAATTAATTTTAATATATAAATATTATATATTTAGTTTTAAATTATTGAAGAAATAATATTGAATTTTAGAAGAAATGTTAGAATTTTTTAAAATATAAATAAAAATTATAAAAACATGGAGCGGGAAACGGGGTTCGAACCCGCGACCTAAAGCTTGGAAGGCTTTCGCTCTAGCCAGCTGAGCTATTCCCGCTTGCTGGAATTTCAAAGTTTATTTTCAAAGTACTGGTCGGGGTGAGAGGATTTGGTCTTTCGTCTCGCTTTTCAAGCTCGCTGCAGAGCCGCGGACTCATTACGCTTCGCTTCACTCCGTCCTTTCAAATCCTTGTGTTTAAATCAGCCACCGGCAGATTTAAACTCTAATCTATAGTCAACTTCTATTTTCAAAGTACTGGTCGGGGTGAGAGGATTTGAACCTCCGACCCCCTGCTCCCAAAGCAGGTGCGCTAAACCAAGCTGCGCTACACCCCGAAATTACAGGCAAGAAGTAATATTATCATATATTTTTAATATTTCAACAAACATAAACCAACATTGTCATAAACTCAAATAAATAAGTATAACTATATGAAATTTAAAAAATATATTTATTTTTTTCAAGGAAACTGACGAAATTTTTTAAAGCTTTGCCTCTATGGCTGATCTGGTTCTTCTCATCCTCGCTAAGCTGAGCCATAGTTCTGTTAAATCCCTTTGGGATAAAAATACAGTCATAGCCGAATCCACCGCTGCCTGTTTCTTCAAAACCAATATCACCCTCACAAATTCCATCAGTCTCAAATAAAAGATCTTTTTGCGGATCCCATAAAACAAGATGGCACACAAACCTTGCTGATCTCGCACTTAATTCTTTTACATCCGATAGCTCCGATAAAAGTTTATCCCTGTTTGATTTATCTGTCGCATTTTCACCACTATACCTTGAGGAAAATACGCCAGGCTTTCCATTAAGAAAATCTACTTCAAGGCCTGAATCATCGGCAAGAGTCGGCTTATTAAAAGCATGGGCTACAATTCTTGCTTTTTTAATGGAATTCTCTTTAAAACTCTCGCCGTCTTCTATAATTTCCGGCGATTCTTCAAAATCATTTAAAGACAGGAGTTTAATGCCCGAATCTTTTAAATAATGCCTTATTTCCTTTACCTTACCTTTATTTTTTGTAGCAATTATTATGCTTGTTTTGTCTTCCATATACTTATTTACAAATCCTGAAACTAGTAAAACCCTGTTATACTTTTGTCCTTCAGATTATCATTTTTTTGAACATTCAAGTTCTACAAATTAAAAAATTGTATTAAATTTACAACTGAAATCATTAGCTTGAAACTATTATTATTTTTCAAGCAAGACTTTTTTCTGGATTGAGAAAATTTTTTCTATTGAATATATTGAAAGATCCAGCAATTTATTAAAATCTTCTCTTGAAAAAGGTTTGTATTCAGCAGTTGACTGAACTTCAATCAGATTTCCTTTTGAATTCATAACAACATTCATATCCACTTCCGCAGTGCTGTCTTCGGCAAAACATAAATCAGCCATGACTTCTCCATTAACTATACCAACACTAATTGCTGCAAGAAAGTCACTGATTGGCATTTCGGAAATTATTTTTTTGCTGACAAGATATCTGCAGCAATCAAATAAGGCAATATATCCTCCGGTAATTGAAGCGCATCTTGTTCCTCCGTCTGCTTCAATAACATCGCAGTCTATCCATATGGTGCGTTCTCCAAGCTTCTGAAAATCCACAATCCCTCTCAAGGATCTTCCTATCAGCCTCTGTATCTCATGAGTTCTGCCCCCTATTTTGCCTGTAGTCTGCGGTCTTATTATTCTGACTTGTGCGGACCGCGGTATCATATCATATTCGGCAGTAACCCAGCCGATGCCTTTACCCTTTTGAAACGGAGGAACTTTCTCTTCTACTGTGGCTGTACAAACAACTCTTGTTTTGCCAATCTCTATAAAAACTGAACCTTCCGCATGTGAGATATAATTCCTTGTTATCTTTATAGGTCTTAATTCATCATTTGATCTGCCGTCAATTCTACCGTTCATTTTATTTTGCCTTTCACTAATAAAACATAAAAACTAAACTTATATTCCTAAATCTATTTTTATCACTTCTTTAATCTTTTCACCCAGAAACATCCTGCCGACACTGAAAAATTTGCTGATGCTGCCTGTCTCGTAAAATATTCTTTGAGATTTTGACTTGCCGTCATTTTCAATGTTAAATTTTGTCAGAATATTTTTTACGTCCCTGGATGTTTCAATAGCTGAACTTATAACCTTTACACCGCCATCACAGCAATCTTTTATGTTGTTTTCAATTAGCGGAAAATGAGTGCATCCTAAAATAAGGACATCGATATTTTCTTTAAATAATGGTTTTAAATAATCGCATATGGCCTTATTAAGCAGGTCTCCTTCCAGAATTCCTTCTTCTACATACTCGACAAGCAAAGGCGCCGCCATTGAAAACAATTTTATTTTATCATCAATATTTTTTATGGCATTATCGTAAGCTTTGCTTTCAACTGTGCCTCTCGTAGCAATTACACCGATTCTTTTAGCATCGGTAGCTGCTGCTGCCGATCTGGCACCAGGTTCTATTACTCCAAGTATGGGTATTTTAAATCTAGCCTGAATATCAGGAAGTGCAGATGCAGTTGCTGTATTGCATGCTATTACAAGCAATTTAACATTTTGATTATAAAGAAAATCTGCGATACTGATGGCAAATCTTCTTACTTCGCTAAGTTGTCTGGGACCATAGGGAAATCTTGCCGTATCTCCAAAAAAAATAATATTTTCATTTGGAACTTCTTTGATTATTTCCCTTAAAACGGTAAGTCCGCCAAGTCCTGAGTCAAAAACACCGATAGGTCTGTTATCCAATTTATGCTCTCTTAAAGTTATTTGCTAAAATAAAGACTTAAGCTAATAATTATAATTTAATCACAATATTTATCAATTAAAAGGCAGGACAAAAATTTTAAAAAGATAAGCTTGCAAATCTATTTTTTGATCTGACATAAATAATATATCCATCCACCTTTGTTGAGTTCATTTTCGTCTGTGGTTTTTATCCCATTTACGGAATAAGCCGAAATATTTATAAATCCTAAATTCTCCAATTTTTTGATTTGTGATTTATATGAAGTATATATAATACTTACTTTCCCGTTCAGTGAATTGTCTGCCAGACTTCCAAAGCCATTTTTCCTCAAACTATTGATATGGAATTTAATATTAAAACTTTTATTCTTGATATTAAGCCTTATATTTATAAGTATTGCTTTTAAAAATATAATGAATTTAAGAAAAATATTCTTTGCGGATTTTCCGGAATCAGGTAAGTGAGATTTATTAATTAATTTTTCATAAATATTTTCTATTTTAAAAAGGCCATATAAACCTTCCCAGTTTATATTGTGCGATGAAAAACTAAAATAGCCGTCATTTCTTAATACCCTTTTAATTTCCTTTAAAGCTATATCTCTGTCTTTTAAATCAAAACTGTCAATACCATTATAACTAAACAATACAAAATCAAACATGTTATTGCTGAATTTATCCATATTGCGTACATCGAGCACTTCAAAAATCTTTTTGTTCTTAAACTTTTTCTTACATTGCGCAATCATGTTCGGAGCATAGTCTGCACCAATATAACTGTTAACCATCGGCAGAAAATACCTTGTAGTTCTTCCGCCGCCAACCCCCATATCAAGCATATTGAATTTCGGAAGAAGGTTTCTTAAATCTTCAATTATCCGAATTTCTGCTTTATCAAGATAGTCTCTTTTAGCATAATCCTGGGAAATCTTTTTATGGTTATATATTCTTTTTTGATCCATTAATACAATCGAAATAATAATTAAATAAAAAATAAACTCAAAGATTATAGCTGTTTTTTTTGATAATTATAAGTGGGAAATTAGTTGTTTTCCAGAATGAAGTTATTAAAAGATTAGATAGTACGCGGACACTCACTTCATTTAGTTCGTTCTTTTAAACGATTAGCTATACAATCTTCATAGTGCCCCCGACAGCTTACAATGCATTTTCCACAATAGTTCAAAAGTAAATTCAAATCTTTGAATGACCCCATCCTTATATAAGTCATCATCAGCTATTTTTGCTCCATCGGCAAGTTTATTAAATGCATTTTTTAGTTTTTCTAAAGAATATTCACTCAAATTTTCTTTCATACAATATTTTTCCTGTTTTCAGGATAATATTTTTAAAATTTTCTTCCATCGAATCCATGAATATCAGATCAATACTGTAGAGGCCCCCTATTTCATCTCTGAAATTAATTTTGTTACCTTTAACCGCAAGATCAAAATCCGAATTTGATGGTTTATTGCTTTTTGCTCTGGATCCGAGTAGTAATATTTTTTCAGGGTTAAGTTCATTTTTAAGCAGCAAAATAAGATTGTGAATTATTTCTTTTTCTCTTAATTTTTCTTTAGTATTTACAGACATCGTGATAATTAAAAAATTAGCATATTTCTTATGGTGGAGGCTGATATTTTGATACGGTGTTCATTTGTCGGATAAATCGTCAGCGCAGGTTTGGGTTTCGTTAGCGATGGTATAAATCGTTAGCGGGGGTATACCACATCACCACTACTAAAGCACCTGCGTTGTCTGGTGGGTCCATGGTATTTTCAAGGTAAAGTGAGTTCTTGGGAACAAGTCCATAGTAAGGTTTTAATCCCACTGCCTCTGTTGAAAGTAGTGACAGATTTTGATACCAAATGCACACGGTATGACCTTTCGTTAAAAGGTGCACACTAATATGTTTCTCCTAACCAGTTGGCTCGGCTTGACAGGATGTACATCAAATGCCCACTCTCGTTCAAGAGAGCATGTGACCGTCTTTTCAGGTTATTTTTATCATCAAGGTCGTTGTGGAAACATATCCACTTGCGCAATTAAACGGTTATGCTTTAACCTGAAACTGAATCTTTATATACTTTCCCTTGCCTTCCCCGCTCTGTACCAATTGTCCGGATTTTTTGTCATACCAGTAATATCCTGACCATGCCCATGAAAACATCGTTAATACAAATTTTATTTTTATGCATGAGTAGGATACATCTCCAATAGACACTTCTTCTTCACCTATTTTCTTCGCAGCAAATTCACCAAGACCCATAGCACCGCGATTATCTTCGGTTCCGATAGAGTAGAATAGTATCTCATCCAGACTAGACTGAATAAAGGCCGGCATTGCAAGATCCATCTGCTGATACCACAGACCATCACCAATCTTAAGTTTCTTATCCTGACGCTTTCCTTTAAAGATACCGGTCATGTGAATGAAATTATTTTCCTTAACTGCAGTGATATCTGTATTATCTGGTTCTCTGTGGTAATGCCATTCTAATACGGACAGGTTGGTGTCAAGCGTAAACATTTCCTTAGACCATTCCAGCCCATTATGAGTAACCGTATGTATTA
>JAJFVM010000101.1 GCA_021371805.1 bacterium | reverse complement strand
ACCTGATGTTCTTGACTTTCTGGGAATTGTTCTGACCTTCTCATCATGAAAACCGCAGTTGCTGCAATCTCTTATAACAAGTTCCTTTCCGGTTGATGTATAGCTTGCAGCACTAATTAACTTAGTTGTTGTTTTAAGTTTCAATTTTCTGCACTTGGGACACCTGCGGCTGAAGATATTTACCAGAGCCGTGATAAGCCCGATAAGCCCGAAAAAGGGGAAACAACATATCCAGAAATAAGGCGGCTCCTTCGGAGCGACATATTCGGTAGTAGCTACTTCACCTTCTGCCGGTATTCCGGCATCCGCATAAATTTCATTTGCTATTGCAATTACTCCATTGTAAACACCGGTGTTATAATCGTCTGCTTTAAATTGCGGAACAATAATATCATTAATTATTCTGCCCGATTCCAGGTCAGTAAGTGCACCTTCAAGCCCATAGCCGACCTCAATACGAAGCAGCCTGTCTTCTTTCGATATTAAAAGAAGCACACCATTATTTTTTTCTTTTTTCCCTATGCCCCATTTTTCAAATAATTTGACTGCATATTCTTCTATGGTAATACCTTGCAGATTATTTACTGTTACCACAGCAATTTCAGCAGTAGTTTTAGTATTAACGTCTGTAATTATACCGGTTATATTATCAATGGTTGCCGAATCAAGCATTCCTGCAAAATCATTAACATATCCCGCATAATCAGGATATGTAACTTCAGCATCAATATGTCGTGGTAATATAAAAAATGCAGGAAGTAGAGTGCCTAATACAATTAATATCAATATTGCAGTTTTAATTTTTTTCCCGGGCATAAAGAAATTCCTGGCTTTTTTACCTTCCGTATTGAAAGTTGCTAATATTTTTTTTAAAACAACAATCCCATTTAACAATAAATTACTTACCTGTAGTTGTCTCATCAATATTTAAATCAATATCAGGTGCTTTCTCAGCTCCTTCCTCAGCTTGAAAGAATTCCCTTGGTTCAAAACCATATCTTGATGCAATAATGCTCTGAGGCCACAGTTTGATATAGGTGTTGTAATCCCCTACTGCTTCATTAAATCTCTGCCTTTCAACAGTAATCCTGTTTTCAGTACCTTCAAGCTGATTCATTAAATCTTTTATTGTTTCACTGGCTTTCAGTTCAGGAGTATCTTCAACTACAACTCTGAAATCCCTTATAAATGAATTAACCTCGGTTGTTGCATTATCCAATTCTGAAGGAGTTTTAGCGGCAGCTATTCCTGCTCTTGCATCAGCTATCGATTTGAAAATATCCTTCTCCAGCTTTAAATAAGCTTTTGCTGCTTCAGCCAGATTAGGCACCAGATCAAGCCTCCTCTGATATACATTTTGAACCTGAGACCATTCCTGATCAACTTTTACATCCTTTTGCGTCATATTGTTTCTCATATTAACCATAACGCCAAAAAATATCGCAACCGCAATCAGTATGACTACCACAAATACAATGATGCAGCCCCATACAAATTTTTTATTCAATCTTTTACCTTTCTGCTTAAAATATTAAAAAAATATGATTTTGTTATCACGATATTATTCTTTTATTTAAAAAAGATAATTTTAAAGAAAATAAAAAATATGAATTAAATGCAAAAAAATTACTTCTTTATGCAAACTTTTACTACTGCCGGGCGGATAACAAAATCACCTAGCATATATCCTTTTCGTAAAACAGAAATTACATGATGATCTTCAAACTCATTGCTGGCTTCAGTTACTGCTGCTTCACATGTCTGAGGATCAAATTCACTGCCTTTTGGGTCTATTGCTTTAAGCCCTTCTTTTTCCAATACTTCCATAAGTTTACTATATATCATCCTTACACCTTCATAAAATATATCTTCATCTTTTGAAGACTTATCTTCAGAATTAAGTGCAGCTTCAAAGCTATCCAGTACAGGCAGCAATTTTTCTATCAAGTCCTTATTTGCTCTTTTAATCAGCTCAAGCTGTTCCCTGAGAGTCCTCTTTCTGTAATTCTCATAATCAGCCTGTGTTCTCTTTATCCGATCTAAATACTCATCGCCGGTTTTCTTCAAATCATTATTTTCTTTTTTTAAAAGCTCAATTTCTTCAAGCAGTTCTTCCGCAACAAGATTTTGATTTATGGTACCTTCTGTCACAAGAGATTTCAAATACTCTCCGTTACCCTTGGTTTTTTTAACTTCTTTGCTGTCCTTACCTTCTTTATTTTTTTCTTTTTTATCTTCCATCTTAAAACTTCCCTTTCTTAAATATTGTGCTGCCCATACTCAGGAAGCAATCTTAAAGTAATATTATACAATAACATAGATATTATCATAAATAAAAATACTTTTTAAAATACCGGCGGTTAATTGCAGAAAGCTGTTATATAAATGTTTTATCAAAAACAATTTTCCACTCTTTATTTTCTTCTATAAGATATATGTATTTTTTATATTTTTTTGTTTCTCCATTTACGTATTTAACATTAAACTGAGCTACAACCTTTACAAGGCTTCCATTATCCTCATAACCCAAATAAGTCGTTTTTTCAATTTCAATACTATCTATATCAGTAAGTATTAAATCTAATTCTTCCTTAAATTTATCACTGCTTATATTATTCTTATCCTTAACTGACAATAAATTATCATAGATATAATCCGGTTCTTTATTATTTAAAGATTTCAGGAAATCAATAACTGCTTTTTCGGGATCTGTTTTTAGTATGTATGCCGCATCTATCTTTAATTTGGAGACATTGCAGCCGCTTGAAAGTAAAATCGTCATTATTAAAAAGGAAAAAAATATAATCCTGGCTACATCTGAACTTAAATTCCTTTTTTTATATTTTAATCTCAATTTAATTCAAAACTTTATATATTTTAATTGATATTAATAATTTATATTATCATCAATCCCATATTCTTATTCGTTTAAATATTGTTTAATAGCTTCAGATATACAATTGCTGATATCGTTTTGATATTTGGGATCTTTTAATTTAAGTGCTTCATAATAATTTGAAATAAAACCTGGTTCGACAAGTACAGATGTCATATTTGTACTTTTTAAGATGGCATAACTGGTTCCATGAATCCTGCAGTCTGTCATATTCAGATTTTTTATCAATTTATCCTGTATAAGTTCGGCAATTCTTCTGCCTCCTATTGAAAAGGATTTAAGTCCTTTGAAATAATAACAGCTTGAACCACTGGCTTCGGAATCGTTGCAATAATTTAAATTGATACTGACAAGCAAATCACCTTTGCTTTTATTTGCTTTTTTTATTCGGCTGAAAAGTTTTGGGAAATATTTTTTTGAGTAATCTAAAGTTATAAATACATTAAATCCCTCTTTTTCAAGAGAATCCCTGCATTTATCTACAATATTTTTACATATTTTTATTTTTTCACTTAAATAAAACTTACTGTTTTCCTGGCTGTCGGACGGGAATTCACCATAATCAAGTACTATTTTTTCCTTGTTTTGCTTTTTATTTTTTAAGTCCCTGATAAAAGGAAAATTTGAACTTTGCTTCTCATTAATTATTCTTTTGAGGCTGTTTAAATGCGTAAAAGTGTCTCCTCCTAAAATTCCGTCAGGATTTAACTTCATGTTTTTTTGAAACTCAATCAAAGCTTTATGCGTATTTTTATTAAAAATTCCATTTTCATTATATTTAAAAAAACCAAGAGTTTTAAGCCAGAGCTGAAGTGTTTTAACATCATCACCCCTAAAGGGCGGCTCTTTTAGATAAAGCATCCTGTCACCTATGGAATAGCCTGCATCAACCAACTCTTGCCAGCATTCATCGTCTATTATTCCGGTGACAGATATGGCTCTGTCCTGTTGAAATTTTTTTACCGCATTTTCTGTTTCAGGTCCAAAAATACCGTCTATTTCTCCCGGACCAAGACTATAATTTAAAAGTCTGAGTCTTTGCTGGATATCCAGAATTTTCGCACCTTTTAATCCCTTTTTTATTAATGTCAACTTGATACTTCCAATCCGATAAAGATTATATGAATTTAATAAATATTATTATAAATTAGCCAGATATTTTTCTGCTGATGTTGCTGCAATGGCACCATCAGCCGTAGCGGTGATAACCTGTTTTAAAGGTGTATTTCTGACATCTCCTGCCGCAAAAATTCCGGCGACAGAAGTCTGCAAATTCTTATCAGTCAAGATAGCGCCGTATTCATCAAAATCAACAAGACCGCTGAGCAATCGGGAATTAGGATTTATCCCCACATATTCAAAAACTCCGTCAACTTTTAGATTTTTTATATCACCGGTTTTTTTATCTTTTAAAATTATTTCTTCAACCCTGTCCTTGCCGTTAAATTTAATTATCTCGGTATTTAGTATAAAATTCATTTTACTGCTGGCAAAACCTTTCTCCTGTATAGCCTTTGATGCTCTCAATTCTTCACGTCTGTGTATGAGATAAACCTTGCTTGCAAACTTTGTTAAAAATAATGCTTCCTCAATGGCAGCATTCCCGCCGCCTATAACAACAACTTCCTTATCTTTATATAAAGCTCCGTCACATGTGGCACAAAAAGAAATACCTTTCCCTATTAATCCGTCTTCGCCTTCCACCCCAAGTCTTTTAGGGCTTGCCCCTGTTGCAAATATTATTGATTTGACACGAAACTGATAATTTTCCGAACTGCAGATAAATATTCTTTTCGTGCTTTTGTTAATTTTTATATCTGAAATTTCACAAAATTCAATAATTTCAACACCGAATTTTTTAACATGTGATACAACATTCTGCATCAGATCAAAACCTGAAATATTATCGTAAAAACCTGGATAATTATCTATCTCATCAGTTGTGATTATCTGTCCGCCAGCCACATATTTATCTGTTATCGAAAAATTTATCCCGGCTCTGTATGCATAAATGGCTGCCCCCAGACCTGCAGGACCTGCACCTATTATTAAAAGTTCCTTATTAATTTTCTGCATTTTAAAAAAAATTATAGTAAAAAATTATAGTTATTATTTTTTAATAATTTTATCTTTTTATTACTTTATTTTTAATATGTTTTTAAACAAACAGTATTATAATTCAATCTGGCAAATTATTTTTAACAGACAAATATAATCAATGCAAGCTTTTATTATTAATTAATTATTGCTTAGAGGGTAAAATATAAACTGAGCTCAATAAATCATGCTCTGAAGTATTCGCTTGATTTGATTTTTTAATGTGATTATTTATAACTTTTCGCAGCTTCTTTTAATCTGGATTCAAGCTCTTCTTCCGTCTTAACTTTGGAAATATCAGGATCGAGCTCCATTACAAGTTTAATTGCAGCTCTTACTATCATCGTGTTTGCAATTTTATGACCGCCTGATTTCTTGCACTGAATCCCTAAGTCCTCCAAATAAGAAACCATATCGGAAGGCATTGTTATGGGAACCCTGAAGTAATCTTGCTTTCTTTCAATCATTTTGCTACCTCGTATTATTATAATTTTATTGCATTTTTACGCATATGATTATATTCATTAAAAAACAAATTGTCAAATATTTAAAACATCGTCCGAACATCGTCCGCGTTTCCGGTTAAATTTAATAGAATTATATTGTTAACTTAATTCATTGTCGAATATATAATATAAACATAAATAAATTAGTAAATGATTTGCCTGCAGGAATTTAAAATGTCTCTTAAAGAAGTCAGTGCGGAAGAAAGAAAAGAAAAACTAAATAACGAGCTGAAAAGAATTCTGCCTCTCATTATCAAAAAGGGAGTGGAAAAAGTTATACTAATAGGTTCTATGGCTACAGGCAAAACTCATTCTTTAAGCGACATCGATATTATAATAGTTAAAAAAACAAACAAGAGATTCCTTGAAAGGCTGGATGAATTTTATAAAATTCTTATGCCTAAAGTTGCAATAGATATACTTGTTTACAGTCCCTCCGAATTTAAAAAAATGTCAAAAAACAACCTGTTTATTCAATATGTAATAGAAAAAGGGCAGATATTGTATGAAGCGTCAAAAAGTTAAAGATGCATTAAGGTGGGTAACCCAGTCGGAAAAAGATCTTGATGCAGCCAGATATAATTATGAAGGCAAATTATATAATATAGCATGCTTTTTAGCGCAGCAATCAGCTGAAAAAATGCTTAAGGCATTCCTTATCAAGCACGGAGATAACACAATATGGGGTCATTCGGTTGCAGACCTTGTCGATGACTGCTCTCATATCGATTCAAGTTTCGAAGAGCTTTTCAGAATAGCGGGATCTCTGGATAAATATTATATACCTACAAGATATCCTGACGGATTGCCAGGCGGTATTCCTTCAAATGCCTATATTGAAGATGATGCCCGGATGGCAATACAAATGTCAGAAGAAGTCATGCGCTTTGTAAAGTCCAAAGAAAACTTCTTTGATAATTAATCTCCTATCCTGCAATTGTCTTTATTTTGCCAAAATCTCCTGTTTTTGCTGCTTCCAATACCGGTCCCATATATTCATCCACTTTATCTGCTGTAAGCGGGGTGGGCATGTTTTCCAGTTTCGACTTAAGCTGAGGATTTTTAGCAGCATCAAGCGATCTTGTTATATATT